>RGVD01000047.1 GCA_010027395.1 Bacteroidota bacterium | reverse complement strand
CTTAAAATCAGCAAATGAAATGGCTGATGCCATACAGAGAATATTGAGCGATGAAGATGCCTATAGACTCATGCAAGCCAATTGTATCAAGGCATCTGATGAAAAATACAATTGGAAAAGCCAAGAAGTAATTTTGGTAGATTTGTACAATAAGTTAATTAGGAATTAAGAATTAAACAATTTTAGATAATCAAAGCTAACCAACACCTTTCGACTCCGCTCAAGGTGACATAGCGGAATAACGAATTAACAAATAACGTAATAAGGAAAAAACGAACTACATGTATCTCATCTCCATAGTTGGACCCACAGCCATAGGTAAAACAGCCTTGGCCATTCAATTGGCGAAGCAATTTAATACCCATATTATTTCGGCTGATAGTAGACAGTTTTATAAAGAAATTTCCATAGGCACCGCCAAACCTAGTGATGATGAGTTGAATGAAGCACCCCATCATTTCATTAGCAACAAAAGTATTTCTGAAACATACAGTGCAGGAGATTTTGAAAGAGAGGCGCTCATAAAACTTGAAGCGTTATTCAAAGAGCATAAGGCAATAATTTTGGTTGGTGGATCGGGACTTTACGTAAATGCTGTTTTGGAAGGTTTGCATGAAATGCCTTCCGTTGACCAAGAAACTCGAAATGAAATCATAGAATTATATAAAACAGAAGGTATTGAGGCTTTACAAAATAAGTTGAAGGCAATAGATGAAGACAGGCTAAATGCAATTGACATCATGAACCCACAACGATTAATGAGAGCTATCGAGATAGCTATGTTATCTAAGGAAACTTTTGGGGATCTAAGGCAACAGCAGAAAAAAGTTAGGCCATTCAAAATCATTAAAATAGGTTTGAATATGGACAGGCAAACGCTATACGATAGGATAAACCACCGAGTAGATTTGATGATTAATGCGGGTTTGTTAAAGGAATGTCAATCGATGTATGAATACCGAAATCACTATGCGCTCCAAACGGTTGGTTATACTGAGGTTTTTGATTTTTTTGATGGAAAGCATGATTTAAACAAAGCCATCGAACTTATAAAACAACATACCCGAAATTATGCCAAAAGGCAATTGACTTGGTTTAGGCGAGACGCAGACACAGCTTGGTTTGAGCCTGATAACAACAAAGAAATTTTGGCACATATCAAAAGTTTAATGAAAGAGTAGTACTTTTGCGGCTTAATTCAACTTTTTACGATGATAGATATTCTACAAATTTTTACTACTGCTGAGGCATGGATAAGTTTGCTTACCTTAACAATTCTTGAGATTGTATTAGGTGTAGATAACATCATTTTTATATCTATCGTAACAGGAAAGTTAAAGAAGGAACAACAATTGTCTTCTCGAAGATTGGGTTTGTTTCTTGCACTTTTTATCCGAATCATTCTATTAGCTTTTATTAGTCATATCGTCCATGATATGGTGGTTCCGGTGTTTTATTTGGGTGGTCATGGTTTTAGTTGGCATGATATTATTTTGTTTGGTGGTGGTGTGTTTCTTCTTTATAAAAGTGCAATTGAATTGTATGAAAAAATCGAAACGGGAGAGCATGAAGCAGGAGCAAAACCAGCTAAAAGTTATTGGAATGTAGTGATTCAAGTAATTTTGATTGATATCGTTTTCTCTTTTGATTCTATTATTACTGCTGTAGCTATTGCTAAAGATTTACCCATCATGATTTTGGCGGTTATCATTTCGATGATTATGATGATGATATTCTCTCATAAAATCGGAGACTTTATCAATCATAATCCAACGATGAAAATTTTGGCACTTGCCTTCTTGTTCATGATTGGCGCATTATTAACAGTAGAAGCATTTGGCGTGCATGTTGAAAAATCATACATATACTTTGCCCTTGCCTTCAGTATCATGGTAGAAATGCTGAATTTACGATATCGCAAAAAAGTAGTTCATCATAAATAAGAATTCTTAAACCTAAGACTCGCTAATTAACAGCGAATGCTAAACTTTACATACATTGCAAAAAGTTCAATTTACCGATTGGGGCTTGATAGATTATCAAGCAGCTTGGGATAAGCAAGAAGACTTATTAAAACAAAAAGTTGACTTGAAGATGAGTCAACGTGATTTACCGCAATCAGCGCAGTTGTTGGCTTCTCACGATTTGATTTTCTGTGAGCATCCTCATGTTTATACACTTGGTAAAAGTGGTCACATGGATAATTTGCTGCTTGACCAAGAAGAATTAAATAAAGCTGAAGCCACCTTTTACAAAATAAATAGGGGAGGAGACATCACCTATCATGGTCCCGGTCAATTGGTGGCATATCCTATTTTTGATTTGGAGCAATTTTTTACTGATATTCACAAATACCTTCGTTACCTCGAAGAGGCCATCATCCAAACCATTGCTCATTATGGCATAAAAGGTGAAAGATATGAGGGATACACAGGGGTTTGGTTAGATGCTGATAAACCCGAAGCCCGCAAAATTTGTGCAATGGGAGTAAGGTGCAGCAGATGGGTTACTATGCACGGACTTGCACTGAATGTGAATCCTGATTTATCCTATTTCAAAAACATTGTCCCTTGTGGCATTGACGATAAGGCGGTAACAAGTATCTCCAAAGAACTTGGACGACCAATAAATTTGGAAGAGGTAAAGACTCTTCTTAAAGAAAATTTAAGTAAGCAATTCGATTTTATAATTCAATAAAAAAGCCGCTCAATGAGCGGCTTTACAATATCTAGTGTATTTGAATTAATTTAATTCAGCTAAGGTAGCATTGATAGCTTCAAAATTTGGCAGGTCACCAGGACTTGCTAATACTTCTGCATATTGAATGGTTCCTTCTTTGTCGATTACAAAAGCTGAGCGTTTAGCCACACCTTGCATACCAAAAGCAGGGAAAGTTTCGTACAATGAACCATAAGCAGCGGCAGTGGTTTTGTTAAAATCTGATAACAAATCAAATGATAAATTTTGTTCAGCTTTAAATTTATCAAGAACAAAAAGTGAATCAACTGATACGGCAACCACATCAGCATTATCATTTTTGTATAAGCTGATGGCATCTCTTACTGTGCACAATTGAGTGGTGCAAACACCTGTAAATGCTAGTGGGAAAAAATGTAATACCAAGTTTTTTCCTTTGAAATCTTCAAGTTTTACTTCTTGTTTTTCAGTGTTTAATAATGAAAACGAAGGGGCTTTATCGCCTTTTTGTAATGTCATGTTTGTAATTGTTTAAAGTAATAATGATTAAGTTCAAAAATAGTTTTAAAAATATATTTATTTAATAATTCTTCGGATAAGTCTTAATTTATGAGAGTATTGATTATTATCCATAAGAATGATTCCATAGTTATCAATTTTTTCAATTTTCACCTGACCGCTAGCATGAATAATCTCAGCATTATTCAATAAAATTCCCACGTGCGTTATTTTCCCTTCATCATTATCAAAAAAGGCCAAATCACCGGGCAAAGATAGGCTCAAGAAATCGACTACTTCGCCTTGTTGGGCTTGTTGCCAAGCATCCCTTTGAAGCTGTATATTATGACTTTTGAAAACAACTTGAGTAAAACCAGAGCAGTCTATTCCCATAGCGGACTTGCCTCCCCATAAGTAAGGACTTGTTAAAAATAATTTAGCTGTTGAAACTAAATCTAGCTTATTTTGATTATTAGATTCTGTTTCAAATTCATCTTCATCCATTCTGAATGTATTGGAAGCATTTGTTGATGAACTATACATACTGGCTCCAAAAGGGATGAGTTGTCTTTGTTGGGTGCTTTTTTTGAAAGCAGTTTGAAAAGGGAAAGATACTGAAACCTCTGCCTTTTCATTTATTGAAGATATGTTTTTTAACTCGAAATGCTGCAAGTGATTAATCCATCCTGTGTATTTATCAGAAAGGGTTTCAATGAAAATCCAGTCATCATTTTGGCTCAATACCTGATAGATGTCACCGAATAACAGTTGGGTTGTCATCTCGCTTTTGCTACTTGCTTCGGCTCTTACGGGGACCATGCTCAATTTGCAAATTCCATACATATTGAGTACAAAGTTAAGACTTTTGTCATTTAGAAATAATAATATTACAATTGCAATCAAAATTATGAGCAAAATAGATTTAACTTACTTAAACGAAATATCAGGTGGAGATAAAAAATTCATTCGTGAAATGCTTGATTTGTTTCTTGTTACCACAGCTTCAGAAGCTGATCAATATGATGTCCTTCTAGCAAATAGCGAATATGAGCGAATAGGCTCACTTGCTCATAAAATGAAAGCCCCCGTTCAGATGTTGGGTGCGAATGAATTGTTTGAAACCATTAGAGATCTTGAAGTGTCAGGTAAAGAAAAAAGCAATTTGGATCAAATACCAAGTTTAATTGAAAAGGTGAAAAGTGAAGTAAATTTGCTTAAGCACGAAATTGTTGAAGCTTTAAAAACATTATAATTAATTTACAGTTCATTTATGAAGGCAATACTGTGATGCAGTGTTGCCTTTGTTATTATTAACCAATTATTTGAACCAACGTGGTATTTAGAGATACAAGAGCAAAAATCATTTATAAAAACAATGAGCAAATAGAAGGCATCAGAAGAAGTTCAGTGCTTGCTGCTCAAACCTTAAAGGTGGTAGCACCCTTTGTAAAGGCAGGTGTTACGACCCAATATCTGAATGATATTTGCAAACAATATATGTATGATAACAAAGCCAAAGCGGCTACCTTAGGTTATCATGGCTATCCCAAAGAAACATGTATTTCGGTGAATGATGTGATTTGTCATGGCATTCCTGGTAAATACGAATTGCGTGATGGTGATATTTTAAATATTGATGTAACCACCATTCTTGACGGTTATTTTGGTGATACTTCCTCTATGTTTACAGTTGGTGAAGTAACAGATCACGCTAAAAAACTGATTTTATCTACCAAAGAATGCCTTAATATTGGAATCAGACAATGTTATGAAGGTAATAAAATTGGTCAGATAGGTGTGGAGATTGATAAATATGCAAAGTCACTTGGTTATTCAGTGGTGTATGAATTTTGTGGGCATGGAGTGGGACTTAAATTTCATGAAGAGCCTGAAGTTAATCACAGCACACCCGAAGACATGGGGCCTGAAATGAAAGCTGGTATGATTTTTACCATAGAACCGATGATTAATGCAGGAAAAGCCAGAAGTAAGGTGGATAAAAAAGACAATTGGACGGCAAGAACGATTGATGGAAAATTATCTGCTCAGTTTGAACATACCATTTGTGTAACTAAAACGTTACCATTCGTTTTGACAGATGTTGACAATGAATATGAAATTCCTACAAGTGTTTATTAGTTAACGATTGACATTAGATTTACTATCATTGATTCATGATAATGATTTGTAACCATACAAAGTAGTCTATTTATGAGGACATTGTTTGCTATATTATTAGTTTTATTTGTAAGATTATCTGGGATTGCACAAACTTCATTAAAGCTTATTCCAATGCCTCAGGAAATAGTAGTCAATGAGGGAGCTTTTTTATTTTCTAGTGAAACAGCAATAATTAGTCATACATCTGATAGCTTCCTGTTAAATGATGTGAAGTTAAGCATTAAAACGCAATTTGGGATTGATATAAAGGAATCATTAAAATCAAAATCAGGCTTTATTGAATTAATTAAGTGCAAGACAGCAAAGGAGTATGCTACTCATTTTAGTAAGTCTCATCATGCAGAATTTACGTTTAACCCAGAGTCCTACAAAATTGACGTAAAATCAAATTATATTAAAGCCTATGCCATATCAGACGAAGGTTTATTTTATGCGGTGCAAACTTTGAAACAATTAATTTCAAGTAATGCTAAAAATAAAACCATTCCTTGTTTGGATATTTATGATGCCCCTGATTTTGCTGTGAGGGCTTGGCAGGATGATATCAGCAGAGGCCCTATACCGAGTGTAGAATATTTAAAAGAAGAGATTCGAAAAATGGCTTCGTTTAAATTGAACTATTTTACTCTTTATACTGAGCATGTTTTTAAGCTAAATAAGTATCCTGATATTTCGCCAAATGATGGGATAACAAAAGAAGAAATAAAGGAATTAATAGCCTTTGCAAATAGGTATCATGTGAAAGTAATCGGCAATTACCAATCCTTTGGTCACATGGAGAAAACACTAAACCTGCCTTCATACAAACACCTGGTTGAAAATGGTCACATACTTTCCCCTGTTTTAAAAGAATCTTATGATTTCTTATCAGATGTGTATGCTGAAATAGCTTCATGTTACACGGATAAGTATTTCAATATTAATTGTGATGAGACTTTCGGTTTGGGCGAAGAAAAATCAAAAGCTCTTGTTGATAGCATAGGTTTGGCAAATGTGTATGCAGGTCACATTGCAAAAGTTGATTCGCTCTTGAAACCCTATCATAAACAAATTCTCATGTGGGGTGATATTGCCACCAATCATCCTGATATCATACCAAAGCTTCCTAAAGACATTACGGTTATGGCCTGGGCCTATCATGGAGCTGACAGTTTTGATCATATTATAACGCCTATATCCAAAGTGGGTTTGAATTTTTGGGTTGCACCTGGTGTTAATTGCTGGAGCAATATCTATCCCAACTTAGCTGAAGCAGAAGTCAATATTTTTAATTTTATTAGAGATGCCAAAAAGTATAAAGCCAATGGTGTTTTAAATACAAGTTGGGATGATGATGGCCTTAATTTTTTTGAAAACAATTACCAAGCTTTGGCTTGGGGAGCTGCACTCAGTTGGAATGCGCCAAAGATTCTAATAGCTGATGCCTCTTCAAGGCAAGAAAGAATGGATAGGTATAAAGAATTTAATAATGCCTTTAATACTATTTACTTTGGTTTGGATAACTATCATCTTACAGATTTGATGCATCGATTTTCGCTTTTGCACAGCGCTGGCATACGTGAAGCATTGAAGAATACTACTTTTTTTCAGCCTGTATTTCCCATTCATTTTGAGAATGTGCAAGAAGGTAAAATGGAGTTAAACCAATTGCTTTTATTCAAGATAGATTCATTGCAAAACGAACTAAAAATAATTAAACCATTATTGAAAGATAATGCCCTAAGCCACGAATATCTTGCTTTTGCAATGAGGCAAGCTGTATTCCTTTTAAAGAAAAATGTTCTACAAATTGAGTTATATCGATTTCTAAAAGCTGATTCAAGTATCAATGAGAATGAACTTAAACAGATTATAAGTCAATTGAAAAATGAAGTAAATGAATTGAAACAGGAGTATGTTCGTTTATGGAAATTGGAAAGCAGAAACTGGTGGTTGGATAGGAACGAAAAGAAATTTGATGATTTGGCTAAAAGCCTTGATGAAATTCATAACTATTGCATTATAAAAGCATCAGATGGCTTGACCAAAAAAGGGAGAGAAATACAAATCAAGACCCTATTTGGTGATAAACCGATAAAGTATGAATTAGGAGATAATGCTTTAACACATCATTCCAAAACATATACAGGGCCCTTATATTTCAAAAAGGATATTAAAATTTCTGCTGGGCTAGAAATCAATGATACTATACACCAAATAGCATGCGATAATTTTGTGTATCATAAAGCCATAGGTAAGTTATTTAAATTACATTCAAGATACAGTAAGTATCATCCAAGTTATGACGGAGGGGGCGAATTGGGATTGCTTGATGGCAGAATAGGAGAGGAGCATCATTTGAGAAGTGGCAGATGGCAAGGGTATTCAGGGCAGAACATTGAATTGGAAATCGACTTTATCAAAAGAGAAATGATTGATAGTTTCTCAATTGGATTTTATCAAAACACATTGTCGTGGGTGGTTTTTCCTAAAAGAGTGGAGATATATGTTAAAGATAATTTGAAAGAGGAATATACCTTGCTTAGCTCAATTGATAGTAAAATAAGTCCTGAAGCAAAGGGCGATATCAAGCAAATCTATCAAACTGTTTTTAAAGATATTAAAGCACGATACATGAAGGTGATAGCAGTATCATCAGGAAAATTACCTTCCTGGCACCCTGCAGGTTCAAACTATGACGCCATGCTTTTTGCCGATGAAATAATTATTAAGTAAACATAGGTAAATGAAAAGAAATTTCACGCTTTGGACATAACCATCTTGCTTATTAGTAGCTTTCCGAAACATCGGAACCGTGATTAGCAGTGAGGTCCTTTATGAAAGAAGTTCATTATTATTTGGTAAAAATATGAAAGCTTCCCAGTCCCATTTTTTGCATCCTGTAGATAATAGATGTTCTCAAAACGCCCAAGCCGTATATTGAACTACGTTTAAAATTAATGCTTGAGGCTTCCGGAAAGTATTTGGTTGGACAAGTTACTTCAGCTATTTCGTGACCTTTCATAAATATTTGGGCACAAATTTCATTGTCAAACACAAAGTCATCACTGCATATATTGTAATTAACACTTTTCAAAACATTGGCACTAAAAGCACGGTACCCTGTGTGGTATTCTGATAGTTTTTGACCCATCATAATATTTTGAAACAAGGTAAGCAAGCGGTTGAAAATGAATTTATACAAGGGCATTCCTCCTTTTAATGCACCCATTCCTAAGATGCGAGAACCAAAAACTGCGGGATACACCTCAAAGGCAATAATACTACTCATAGCATGGATAAGCTTTGGTGTGTATTGATAATCTGGGTGAAGCATGATCACAATATCTGCGCCCAGGCCCAAGGCAGTATTGTAACAAGTCTTTTGATTTCCACCATATCCTTTGTTTTTCTCATGTTTGATAACATGCTTAATACCTAATTTTCTGCCCAGTTCACTTGTAGCATCTTTACTGGCATCATCTACCAATATCACATCATCCACTATATCAAAAGGAATTTCGTTATACGTTTTTTCTAAAGTTAACTCTGCGTTGTAGGCAGGTAACACCACTATAATTTTCTTTCCGTTCAGCATTGTTTGTATGTGTAGATGTGTTTTAGCCTACAAACATAAGATTTTTATTTTTACTTATTTAACGAGGCTTTAAATTGCCATTTATTTATGCCTCAAGTCTTTTGTGTAAACATCTATTGTTTTACCAAGCCAATCTTTACATTTACCAAAAATATTTTAACATCATGAAACAGTTTTTTAAATTCTTTTTTGCCAGCATGCTTGGTTTTATTATCGGTTCGGTGCTGTTGTTTTTTATTTTAATTGGAATTATTGCTGGCATTGCCTCAAGTTTTAGTAATGAAAAGGTTGCCAGTATTTCAGCAAACAGCATTTTAGAAATAAAATTAACCAATATTATTCCTGAGCGAACATCTAAAAATCCATTGGATGGTTTCGACTTCAATTCATTTGAGAGTAATAAAGCCATAGGATTAAATGATATTGTTAAAAATATTAAAAAGGCTGAAACCGATGCTAACATAAAAGGAATCTATTTGCGTTTAGGTTTTTCTCCCAATAGTTACGCCACATTGGAAGAAATCAGAAATGCTTTAATTGAGTTTAAAAAGACTAAAAAATTCATTGTTGCATATGGCGATTTTATTGATGAGCATTCATATTATGTTGCTTCAGTAAGTGATAAAATAATTTTAAACCCTTCTGGAAATATTGAAATGAATGGCTTTACCCAACAAGTGGTGTATTTAAAAAACATGTTTGATAAAGCAGGTTTAAGGCCTGAACTTATCAGACATGGCAAATACAAAGCAGCCGCTGAGTCATTTATTACAGATCACATGAGTGATGAAAATCGCCAACAAATACAGTCTTATATGGGTTCTATGTTCAGTCATTTTGTTAGCAATATTTCTATCTCTCGCAAAATTCCAAAAGATAAATTGATGAATGTAATTGATAACTTCTTGGTTCAAAATGCTATGGATGCTAAAACCTATGGGTTAATTGACGAGGCTTTATACCAAGATCAAGTGGATGAAAAATTAAGGAAATTGAGCGGTATTGCAGCCGATAAAGATCTGGAGTTTGTTTCAAGTTCTAAATATAAAACGGTAAACACAGGCAATATTTCAACAAGCGAAAACAAAATTGCTGTTATCTATTGTGTGGGTGAAATAGGCATGGGCCAGGGTGACGACCAAAGCATGGGTAGCGAAAGAATAGCCGATGCCATATCTAAAGCGAGAAAGGATAAAAGCTATAAAGCCATTGTTTTACGTATTAATTCCCCTGGAGGTAGTGCCTTGGCAAGTGATATAATATGGAGAGAAGTGGTTTTAGCCAAAAAAGATAAACCAGTTATAGTTAGTATGGGTGATTTAGCTGCTAGCGGTGGCTATTACATTGCAGCTCCTGCGGATGTTATTGTGGCGCAACCAAACACTATTACAGGTTCTATAGGTGTTTTTGGCTTATTGTTTAATGCCCAAGAATTATTGAATAATAAAATGGGTGTGAAAATTGAAACTGTAAATTTTGGGCGATTTGCAGATTTGGGTAAGCCAGATAGGGCATTAAGCGATGGTGAAAAAGCGATTATTCAAAAAGAAGTGGATCATATTTACAATGATTTTGTGAATAGGGTAGCAGAAGGACGTAAATTGACCTATGAGCAGGTAGATAATATAGCACAAGGTAGGGTGTGGGCAGCTGCTGATGCCAAGAAAATTGGTTTGGTAGATGAATTTGGAGGTTTGGATAAAGCAGTAAAAATTGCTTCTGAGAAAGCCAAACTAAGTGATTATAGAACAGTTGACTTTCCTAATCAAAAAGATCCATTAGAAAACCTTTTAAAGGAAATGGGCAATGAAACTGAAATGTATTTTACCAAAAAACACTTGGGTGAAAATTATATGTATTTTAATCAACTTGAAAAAGCCATGAAATGCAATGGCTTTCAGGCTAGAATGTTGTATGATATCAATATTAAATAGTTTTCATTAAAATATTAAATGGTAGACAACAATTTAAATAATAAGTTTTGATTTAATATTTACTTTACATAACATTGAAAACCGAAAAAAATTAATAAAAATTTATGAAAAAAATTTTACTTACGCTTGGTTTGTTAGGAACTATGAACCTGGCTTTTTCACAAGACTATTGGGCTATTAAGTCAACAGGTACTGCAGCCCCCTACAGCATGAACGATGCAACTGCTACTGCAATAGTAAGCGGTGATGTTGGTTCTCCAGCCAATGGCACTTTATCTGACCCAATTGAATTTCCATTTTCTACATGGAATTTTTACGGCAATCCAGTTACACAATTCAAAGTGAGTACAAGTGGTTATTTGACTTTTGATATATCTCAAACAAATGATATGTCAGCTAATACAGCACTTCCAAATGCATCTGCCCCTAAAAATGCTATATTTGCTTTTTGGGATAATTTGAGTTTAGAGGCTATTGTGCAGGGATCAACTACATTTAAGTCTGATATCGGATCATTTACATATGGTACTGCTCCCAATAGGGTATTCGTTGTGCAATGGAGATTAGCGGGTGTTAAAGGACAAACTGTGGGAAGCACCGCAACTTATTTTGCTATCAGATTCTACGAAGCTGGTAATTTTGATATTGTTGAAAATTATGGTTTTGGTACGTTCACCGGAACTATAGGTGTGCAAGATGGTTCTCGCACAAAAGGTTATATGGTAGCAGGCAGTCCTAGTTTGGGTTGTGGAGGTGCTACAAGTTATGATGCAGCAAAGAGTGATGTTTATGCATTCAACTACGGCATTCAGCCAAACGTTACACCATTTTTATCTAATGCATCTTCTCCAATTGCTTCTTTAAATGCACCTGAAACCCAAAAGATAAAATTAAATGTTAAAAATACGGGTAAAGTAGCAATTTCATCTTGTAAAATTAACTATACTGTTGACGGTGGCTCTGTTGTAACAACAAGTCTAAATGGATTGAATGTGCCTGCTAATGGTGGTGGTTCATCTATCATAGCCCATACTACTTCATTATCACTTTCTTCTGCTGATTTGGGAAAATACAAAGCTATTAAGGCTTGGTTGACCGAAATTAATACTACAGATGGAAACTCGGATACACTTTCTTTCCAAGTTTTTGTCAATAAAGGTATAGCTGCCACTAAACGTATTTTCTTAGAAGAAGGTTCTGGAGCTTGGTGCGGTTTCTGCCCTGATGGACACTTAAGAATGAGAGATATTTTAGAAGCTAACTTAAATGTAAATGGTACTTACAATAAAGTAGTAGGTGTTGTTCATCACAATGCAGATGGAATGACAAATACTCAAAGTGATGCAATCAACACTGCTTATCAAACTGGTTATCCATACGGTGTGGTTGATAGAACTTTATTTAGTGATCAAGCTACTGTTGGCATGAATAGAGGTTTATGGGCAACTAAAATTACTGATAGAATGAATGCTGTTTCACCTGTAAATGTTACAATAACAGGTAAAACCTACGATGCTGCAACACGCAAAATTTCATTTACTGTCAACGCTGATTTTGTTGATTATGCAAAACCTGGAGATTTAAGAATTACTGCTATTGTTAGTGAAGATAATGTGAGAGGTCCAATGTTAACTGCGACTAGCACTACTTGGAACCAACATAACTATTATAGTCAAGATGATGCAGGGGCTGGAGGATCTTCACATGAATTATATACTGAGCCTGCATACTTTTACGGTTACTTGCATCGTCATGTTGTTAAAACTATATTGCCCTCAGCTTGGGGAGCAACGGGAACAATAGCTAATGGACCTGCTGAAGGTGCATCATATTCTCAGACTTTTACATACACCTTGCCAGCATCCGTTAAGGTTTCTGAAACTGATTATGCTGGAAATACAGGTATTTATTCAAACTTCCAAAATACCTTTCCTGGTGATGCAAGAAATAAACCCAATGATATTAATTTAATAGGTATTGTTTCTTATTACAATGCAGATGCAAAATCTCGTGAAGTAATCAATGTAAACGAAACTCCATTATTATTTGGAACAGGTGTAAAAGAAGAAGTTAAATCAAATTATATTTCTAAAGTTTTCCCTAACCCTACATCTGGTTTAACTCAAATTGATTTCAAATTATCTTCAACAGATAATGTATCTATCGAACTTTACAATTTGATGGGTCAAAAAGTTGAAACAATAAACAGCAGTGCTTTTGCTGGTGGAGATCATACGGTTTATTTCAATGCTGAAAACATTAACAATGGCGTGTATTTTATTAAAGTATCATCAACTGATTATACTTCTACACACAAAATCATGATTCAAAAATAATAATAGCAGTATTGCTAATTTAAAATGCCCAAGCAATTGCTTGGG
>RGVD01000460.1 GCA_010027395.1 Bacteroidota bacterium | reverse complement strand
TCCGCTGCAAAATTTGCCCCACCAGCAGCAAAGCACTGGGTAAATGCAACATGTCTGACATTTATTTCAGTTATATAAGGTTTGCCATTTTCATCTTCTTTAAAATCAACAGTAAAAAATCCATGTCTATTAGCTTTGGTATATTCAAAAAGATGATTCATTGCTGAAATTGCAACATCCACTAATTTAGGTTCATTAAGCAATCTACCAAAAGAGGTATTACCTGTAATGCCCGATGGGGCTACTTTTGACATTATATAATTAACCCGCTCGCCACATGCAGCACGTAATAATATACCTTCAAAATAAAGGAGTTTACATGCTAAGTTTCTGCCTGTTAAAAACTTGCTTGCCAAAAACTGTTTTACATTGGGATTTATCTGAACCCAATTTTGTAATGATTCAATGCTATCAACTTTTAAAGAGCCTAAGCCGCTCGTTCCGCTTGTACTTCGAACCCAAAAATCTGAACCTAATTTATCAAATATATATTGTAAATCTTTTTCATCTCTCCCAAATTCAATGGATGCTGGCACAATATTTAGTGGTTCCAATATCTCAGTCATCTTAGCCTTATCAACTAATAATTCAGCCATTATCGAATCTGGTAAAAGTGCATTGCATGGTAGCTTGCCTGCCTCTTTTCTTTTGCTCCATTCCATTACTTCAAGTTCAGGGAGAATTACAGCATATTCGATATTGTTTTCTTTTACAATTTTCCCAATAACATCCCAATACGTGGCATCGGTGCATCTTGGTATTACATACGATTTACTAAATAATTCACTTTGATATAAACCTACTGAAAGTGGATTAATATCCGTAGCTATCAATTCATATCGTTTATAAAAGCTATATTTTTTTAAAGCAATTGCAAAACTGCGTGGAGTTGGACCTCCAACACCTGTAATAAGTATTTTCATTTTTCTATTCTAAATATTTTTGTAATATTGGCTTCAAACCTTTTTTTATGGGTAATTGCCAAAGCAATTTACACCAATCATGATTGCCTTCAATCAACTCTGGACCATTATTAGTAATTGCCACATCCCAACCGATAGATTTATTGGCCGTATTTGTTAAAGCGGCATTGTTAACCATTTGCATTGTTTCTGACCAATATGGTACCTGGAATCCAATTATTGTTACCCCCGTAATTGGATGTTTAT
>RGVD01000459.1 GCA_010027395.1 Bacteroidota bacterium | reverse complement strand
TATATAGCTATCAGCTTTGGGCAATTTGTTTTTATAACGCCCAAGTATTTATATCAAATTTAATATTATCTGTAGCAGCCTTCTCAATATCGAAATCCGAAAAAACCAATAATTTAGATTCTCTTTCTAATGAAACGATACCATTGGCATATCCAGGAGGTATGCACAAAATTTCGCTTTTAGAGTCTTTTAATATCAAATTTTCCACTTTTAACTCTTTTGATGGATTTTCCCAATTATCAGGCTGAACCAAACCGACAAGAAAACTCCCTTTCAAACAATAGAACCATTTGGATTCGAATTGGTGTCCTTGCCATGCTCTCTTTGGGTTTTCTTCAGAGTTCTCTATCAAATAAAACCTCCTAACCTTGTTCATGTCGAAATCATTTACATGAAAAAGGCTACCCCTGTTGTCTTTAAAAATTCCACCTGATATGATAGAGTAGGTCATTATAATTGGCTTATTCGGCAAGGTGACCAATTGATAAATCGCCTAAAACTTCTCGTTTAATAAAAGGTAATTTTAAAAGTAATTTTTTCATACCTTCTACATCCTGCTGGGTAGTATTGTGAGAATGGTAATCCTCAATTTTAGAAATATCCTGCTCTCCTTCAGAGAAATATTGGGCATAATTTAAATCCCTGTTATCAGCAGGAATTCTATAAAAATCTCCCATATCTTCTGCTTTCATCATCTCTTCTCGGGTACATAAGGTTTCATATAACTTTTCACCATGTCTGGTACCAATAATTTTAATTTCATTATCAGCATTACATAATTCTTTCATGGCTTGAGCAAGGTCTCGAATAGTTCCTGCAGGTGCCTTATTCACAAACAAATCACCCGAATTACCATGTTCAAAGGCAAACAATACAAGTTCTACAGCCTCGTCCAATGACATCAAGAATCGAGTCATATTAGGATCCGTAATAGTAAGAGGCTCTCCTTTTTTTATTTGCTTTAAAAACAAGGGAATAACCGACCCTCTTGATGCCATAACATTTCCATAACGTGTAAGACAAACGGTCGTATCTGATAGATTTCGTGAAGCTGCAATGGCAACCTTTTCCATCAATGCTTTTGATATACCCATCGCATTTATTGGATACGCAGCTTTATCGGTACTCAAACAAATTACTTTTTTCACTTTGTTGGCACCTGCTGCGTCT
>RGVD01000458.1 GCA_010027395.1 Bacteroidota bacterium | reverse complement strand
TCGATAAATAATTAAATCTTAGACAATTTTGAGCATCAAAAATTAAAATTATAAAGCATGCTGAAGAAGATACTTAGTACGATACCGTTATTGTTTTTGGGAATAAGAATTTATGCTCAACAAGAAAACCAATCTTGCGGAACTTCTGTACCTAATGAAATATGGGAAAATGAGTTTCAAAAATTAATTTCGGAATACAAAACCAACCCAAAAAGCCAAAAGCAATCTTCAATAGTTTATACTATTCCAATAATATTTCATGTAATACATAGCGGTCAGCCTATTGGTACTTTTCCAAATATTTCACAAGGACAAATAAATTCTCAGATAAATGTTTTAAATCAAGACTTTAGTGGCAACGGATTTAATTCTTCCAATTATCCTTCTAATGCTTTTGTAAATTGGGTAATCACTCAATCATTACCATCTGCTAATACTGATAGTAACGGTAGGGTAAAAATAGCGGACGTTGGGATTCAATTTTGTTTAGCAACAAAAGACACTAGCGGAAATTTACTAAGCGAACCAGGAATCAATAGAGTTAATTTCCTGTCTTTGAATTTGCCAGATCCGAGTAGTTTTTCTTCTCAAGCTACTATGAAGGCTTATCTTGACAGTATACTTAAGCCTCAGACCATTTGGGACCTAACTAAATATCTTAATGTTTGGATTACTGATAAAAACAACGCATTAAGCTATACCGGAGTATCATCTGTACCTCCCTTAAGTGGCTTATTGGGCGTACCTAATAATTCGACCGATTCAACCGATGGTATTTGGTGTTTTGCGAAAGTAATTGGTTCTAACAATTTGTTTCCTAATGGTATTTATGGTTCCCCTCTGGTTGAGGGCAGAACCCTCACTCACGAGGTTGGACATTATTTAGGACTCAGACATATTTGGGGTGATGGGCCATGTGCCACTGACTATTGTGATGATACTCCACCAGCAGCAGCGCAAAATACAGGTTCGCCCACATCTTATCCATTAAATGCGGGTTCGTGTAGCAGTCCGTCCAACTCTCCAGATGGAGAAATGTTTATGAATTTTATGGATTATTCTCGGGACCCTTACAAGTATATGTTTACTTCTGACCAAACAGCAAGAATGCAAACAGCAATGATAAATAGCCCATTCAGAAATCAATTAGGAAATCATAATTTATGTTCA
>RGVD01000457.1 GCA_010027395.1 Bacteroidota bacterium | reverse complement strand
CCTCTCATCTCAAAGGCAGTAGAGCCTGTATTATAAATATTCACATCGAACTGATAGGTGGTAGAGTTGATAAATTGCTCATTCTCTAAACGCCATTCAAATGTTGGTAACTGAGCAAAAGCGAAAATGCTCATAACAGATAAAACGAAAGTAAATAGTAAGTTTTTTTTCATGTTATTTTGTTTTTTTGATAATACGTTGTGGAACAAATATACAAATCTTTTGAACTTTTGAAATTTTTACAAAAATTTTTACAAAAAATATATTTGTTCCACAAAGTCCCTTATTTAATTTATTTTAAGGTGTTAAAGTGATAATCCCATTTGAACTATTCACGTCTATTAATGGATAATCATTAAAATCTACAGATGCATCTCCATTTAGGTCATAAGGTAAATAACCTAAATCACCATTTGAACTACTAATATCTAAACCAGGATAATCATTAAAATCCGTAGCTACATTGCCCCCTGCAGATTGGGTTATAGCATTTGCAAAATTGTACGAATTACCAGTTGCACCCAATGTAACAGCCACTGCGCTCCAAGTAGCTATTGAATTACGATGTTTGATAACAATATAATAGGTATTACCAATAGCTGCACTAGGAAAAACAGGAGTAGCCAAACCACTAGTATTTAGGGTTGTGGTATTTGTATATTCCAAAGCTTGGGTCGCACTGTTATGTAATTCAACAATAATGGTATCAGCAATATTGTTTGAGGTCGCACCATTGGCGTTAAAAGGAGCAGCCGTCATAGTAGAACTTCCAACATACAATCCTTGTAAAAATGAAGTGATTGAAATGGTAATATTGCTTGCCACATTAGTAGGAACTAATTCACCATTTGAAAGTAATAATGCACCGGGAATAGAATAACCTGTAAACACAATTTGTGACAATTGAGTTGAAGTTAATCCTGAACCATTGTTTCCAACAAAAATTCTTCCTGCTGTTCCAGCAGAACCCGCTGTGCCAGCCCAACCATTTATGGTAATAGTTTTACCTGAAGTCCATGCAGATGCGCTGCTATTAGCAAATACTAAGTTGTGAGTTCCAGTTCCCAAGGTCAAAGATGAATTATCTGTTAGGTTTAATACACCTAAAGTATCAGTAAATCCGGTTGTTGCACCTGTTGAAAGGTTACCACCATTTAAGGTAAGGGCACCTGCATTAG
>RGVD01000456.1 GCA_010027395.1 Bacteroidota bacterium | reverse complement strand
TCACTCGCAAAATGCGAGCGAGTGCTTAGAAGCTGAAAACTATGCTTACAGCAGTGCTAATGTTTTAAGCCCATTAGAAGTTATTCAGTTTTGAAAATTATTTACACTTAGCCGGAGGCTAATCAATAGCCTCACTCGCAAAATGCGAGCGAGTGCTTAAAAGGTTTGATACAACAAAGAAGCCCACGATAAATCGCGGGCTTCTTTGTTTAATAGCTTCATGGTGGTTACTTTTTCTTAAAAAGCCCTCCAACCTTGGGCCTTTAATTCATGTTTGTTGTTTGATTTGGTTATTAAGCTTATTCCTTCTGATTTGTTTACACAATGCTGAATGCAAACGCTCGCATGATGCGAGTGTTTTGCTTTAAGGCGTTCCGCCACATTTTAAAATAACAAATAAACTTAAATTGCAGTCATATTATGAAGTTATAATGTATGAGTGAATATAGAATTACTATGGCAAACGCTCGCATGCTGCGAGTGTTTTGCTTTATGGCGTTTCGCCCTATTTTAAAATAACAAATAAATTTAAATTGCAGTCATATTATGAAGTTATAATGTATGAGTGAATATAGAATTACCACACCTGATGAACTATATTTTGTAACATTAACCACCGTTGGATGGGTTGATGTTTTTACTAGGAATGAGTACAAAAATATTTTGGTTGCGAATTTAAAGTATTGTCAATTAAATGAAGGTTTAGATGTGTTTAGCTATGTTATTATGACTAACCACATTCATATGATATGTAGACGCAAGGATAAAGATTTAAAAGAGTTACTCGGTAGATTTAAAAGTAATAGTGCAAAACAAATAATTAAGGCCATAGAAAGTAATCCGCAGGAAAGCAGAAAGGAGTGGCTTTTGTATTTGTTCAAATTTTATGCAAAAGCTAATAAGCAATACAGTAAAAATCACTTTTGGCAATACACAATTCATCCAATACTGTTGTATTCAACTGAAGTAATAAAGCAGAAGATGAATTATATTCACATGAATCCGGTAAGGGCAGGTTTGGTAAACGAAGCTGAAAACTATGTTTACAGCAGTGCTAATGTTTTAAGCCCATTAGAAGTTATTCAGTTTTGAAAATTATTTATTCTTAGCCGGAGGCTATTTAATAGCCTCACTCGCAAAATGCGAGCGAGTGCTTAGAAGCTGAAAACTATGCTTACAGCAGTGCTA
>RGVD01000455.1 GCA_010027395.1 Bacteroidota bacterium | reverse complement strand
AGCACCTAATTGTTTAGCAAAAGCAGCTTTGCTATCCATGTAAATTGGGATACTTAGCTTATATTCTTTTATGAAATTTTTGACTTGCGTTTTGCTGAAATAACTACCTGAAATAATACCTAAAAATCTGAAACCTTTGCTTTCAAATTGGCTTTTAAGTTGCTTAATATTTAATGAATAACTCTGGCACAAGGGGCATTCGGGTGATAAAAAATAAATGACTGTGGCTTTATAATTTGAATAGTGGTCTATTGAAAATTTTTTTGATTCTAATGTTTCAATCTGAATTTTTTCGATTGATCCTATATGATGAATCCATAAGAGTGAAAAGATGAGAAAGAGAGATTTCATTCAATCAACAATGATCTATTTTAAATAGTATCTGATTCCTAAATTAACCCCAATACTACTAAATGGTAAGCTTTGTTTTGTTGATTTTCTTGGAACGGAGGTGTTGGATGATGAATTATTATCATCTGTATAACTATCTGAATATTCTGTCTGCTTATCGCGAATAGTCATATTTGGCAGCATGTCAATCCCATTAGATTTGCTCTCGGTAACCTCTGCTTTATTTGGAGCATATGCCATACTAATAATTCTGATTTCGCCAAACAATGATATTTTATCATTTAATTTATAATTTGCTCCAAACCCACTAAAATATCCAAAAGCAAACCCTCCATCATATTTTGTTGAAGTGAAATTCGTACTACCATTAGTGAAATTATTTTCTACTGTTTGAGTATGAGAGCCAGATCCTACAATTACTCCTAACTTAGCGTAAGGATGTATTTTTCCAAGTTCTGTAGACAATATTATGGATGGCATAATTCTAAACATTGATGATGAAAAATTTGTAGTTGATTTACTTGATGTGGAATTATTTGTAATGATAGTAGTGCCACCAAATAAATATGAAACTCCTAACTCAGAGCCAAAATGTTTATTAAACATATATCCGAAAGCTGCATCTATATTTGTACCCTTTCCTAAGGATATATCTACCCTATCGTATGTTGTAGAACTACTTCCATTTGACATTGAGTTTCTGCTGGAAACTGGAGCTGAATTGAAATTATACCCTGCATTTACATTTACATATATTTTTTGGGCAAATGATGCTTGCGTTATCATGCTAAATGCTATGAGAAATAGTTTAGTGATGATGTTTTTAGAATTCATTTTTATTT
>RGVD01000454.1 GCA_010027395.1 Bacteroidota bacterium | reverse complement strand
GAAAGAGACTTTTTTATTTTTAACTCATGTTACGGTGCGCCACGAAAGTGCACCTCCGCTAGTAGCTGAAAGTGCTACCGGAAAAGCGCGACCGAGCGCATTTCGTATCTAGTCTTGGGCCTTGGTTGGTAACACCCAAGGTTAAGCGTAGACGAGAGAAACTGCAGGCCGCAAACCAAAAGGTTGAAAACTATTGAGCCCCGTTAAGAGAAATGAGTGATGGCCGATGATTTCGTAACTTCATAAGGCAATAAACATACGAACGCTACTCGGCAGGACGTATGTTCATCACCGGGGTCGAAGGGCGTGGCATGTAGAGAAAGTGGAGCTGTAAACGTGGGAGGCCCTATCCGCTCTCAAAAGGAATTTGAGTACCAACCGACAAGCATAAAAGCGAGGGAGTTGAGATGGCGAAAATTAAAAGATAGGGATTCAGATGAGGCATATAGTTGATTGAATTTAAAATGACTTAATTTTGGTGTATAATATTTTCTTTTTTAATGAAGAGATATTCGTGGGTTTTTCAACAGATTTAAGAACGGCAGTTTTAAGCTTTATCGATTTAGGAAATTCGGTAAAATTAGCATGTCAAACTTTTTCAGTCAGCCGATCTTCAGTGCAACGTTGGAGAAATAAACAAAGTAATACTGGTGTTCTACATGCCAAGCCAAGGGAAAAAATACCTTATAAGTTTGATATTGATACTCTAAAAGCCTATCTAGATGAGCATCCAGATGCTCATTTGAGCGAAATTGCGCCTCAATTCAATATGACTATTTCTGGGGTTTCCAAAGCATTAAGCCGTTTAAAGATTACACGCAAAAAAAAACCACGCAATATAAAGAAAGAGATGAAGTAAAACGCCAGCATTTTGTTGAATATATCTCACAGTATACCGTTGATAAGCTTGTTTTTATTGATGAGTCAGGAATAGATAAATTTATTACTCGTGAATATGGGTGGGCTATAAAAGGTCAAAAAGTATATGGTGAAGTTTCAGGTAAACGTTATGCAAGAGAAAGTTTTATTGCTGGTTTGAATAATGGTCAAATTATTGCTCCCTTTTGTTATAAAGGTACGTGTGATACGAATTTGTTTAATTTTTGGATATCAAATTTTTTAGTTCCTGCGCTAAAGCCTGGTCAAGTAGTGATTATGGATAATGCAGCATTTCATAAGTCTGAACTAACAAAAAATCTG
>RGVD01000453.1 GCA_010027395.1 Bacteroidota bacterium | reverse complement strand
CCCTATTTATAAATGGGTAAAATAGGTTTTATGGTGCATAAATGCTTTTAATCAGTAAGCATAAATCAATAGCCTCAATTACATATCTCGCTCCAAACACTTGGGCAACATCAAAAGGAAAGGCAGGCACTGCTTCATTTTTAGGGTGTAGTAGTTGGGTCCAATGTGTATTTTTTCGTAGTATTCCTGCCGGTGAATAGCATAATACTTTTCACTTTGCAATGACCATGCACTTTTGCCTATTTTTTCTGCCAAAAACCATTTTTCCAACAGCCTTCCGGCTCTGCCGTTGCCGTCCATAAAAGGGTGAATTTTCTCTAATATCAGGTGTATCATGGCTGCATAGTATAAGGTTTCCTGATAAAATAATTCACGGCTTAGTAGTTCTTTTATGTCTGAAAACAGCTTAACCATTTCTTGTTTTACAAATTCCGGCTCAACCGCCATGTATTCTAACTTGCCATTACTAAATATACCTACTTGTTGATTTCTAAGTTTGCCTCTTTGGCTACTGAGACTCAAAATTGATTTGCTTAAAATCTTATGCGCATCTAAAAATGATTTTTGAGTTAATGCAGTTTTAATGGCAAAGTTGTATGCGGCTATCAAATCATCAATTTCTGCCATTTCCTTTGGCTTAGACTTCACATTGAATTTTTTGTTTTTGAGATATGTATCAACGTCTATGCTATTACCCTCAATATTAGATGAATAGGCAGCAGAGGCTTGAATATAATAGTCAAAGTCGGCTTGAGTGTAATTAGCTTTAGTGCTTAAATTATTCAACGCCTCCGGCTCCAGAATATTCATTTTGCTTACATATTCAACAAGGTATTGGCTCGTCAGTATTTGCATAGGTGTGTTCAATTCAGTACAAATTTAACGCTTTTTAGCTGTGTTTGATAAAGCTACTATGAATACAAGCAAACCTTCAAAAAAATTTATTACAACGTCTGATTTGTGTAGCAAACGCATGAGTTTAACGGAAAGTAAGGTTAAACAGAAAATAAGCGGGGTAGCATTATAAAGATTAATAAAAAAAGTGTTTCTTTGTGTGCCGGTTGTGCATAAGCAACGCCTTTTACATCTAAAATAAATCACAAAATTATGCCCGTACTGTCTTTTCCGCTTTCTGTACAAGCCACCACAGCGAGTAGGCTTAGTGAAATTAACTTTTCTGATATACAATTTGGAAAAAACT
>RGVD01000452.1 GCA_010027395.1 Bacteroidota bacterium | reverse complement strand
ATACATTCCTTTGTGCTCAGGGTGCTCACCTACAATAGCCCTGCGGTCTTTGGTGGTGGGACGTATGCCTGCTATATGATTCACTATTACATATTCGGTATCCAACAATTCATTAAGTTTTTCTATTAAAAATTGACGGCCTTTTTCACTTGGCGTCTCTGATAAATCATTCCATTCGTAGGTGGCACCCACTTTATAAAGTCCTTCACCAATGGAAACCAAATAGATTCCTTTCTTTACGATTTTCTTTTCAGTTAGCTTACATTTAATAATCAAAACATCTCCTTTGCAAAGCAAAAAGGGCAGCCAATTAAAGTATGGATTTTCAATGTTTTTATAGCCTTCACAAAAAACAATTTTATCGGTTACGAAATTTTTGTAATGCCATTTTTCATTTTCGTATTTTAATTCACTGTAGTCAAATACTTCGTTTTGGAGGGTATTCTGTTCTTTTAAAATTTGTGCATATCCTTCTAATAAAACACTCAGATTAACCCAGCCTGAGCCTATGATTTCGAATGCTGAAAACACTTGTTTTACATTTGGTTCTTGCTCCACTTCCATATTTACATATTGGGCAAAAGCTGCATCTTCCATGCGCACACTCAAATCGTTTTGCTCTTTAACCGAACCAAAAACATTAAAAATATTTTGTTTGAAAAAAAAAGGCTTGTTTAGTAGACCTCCTAATTCAGTGAAGGTTTTTTCTGAGGCTTCTAATAGTTCTGAAGTTTTCCAGCCAATCACCATTCGTTTACCACTTATGGGGTTAAACATGCCTGCTGCTACTTTGGATGAAGTAAATTCCTTTTCTTCATTCACCACAAGTATGTTTTTATTAAGTTTGGATAGTTCGTAGGCTAACAAGGTGCCCGCCAATCCTTGGCCTACAATCAAGTAGTTTATATGGGTTGATTGATGTCGTGAATTCAATTTTCCTTGTGTTTGGGTATGCTTTTCAAATGTAAGGCATCTTAAGTAAGAAACCCCCAAAATGAGCAAATTCATTTAAGGGTTCTGGTATTTATTTAAACGAGGTAGAAAATCAATATAATTATTTTCACTAATTTTCAGTTGTGATTAAGTTATACAGGCTTATTTTATCATTCTTTCAAAGTCTTGCTATGCTTAAGACTTGAGAGGCTGAGGAGAAGTCTGGAAAGAAAAGTTGCAAACTTTTATTATTTGTTCTTCCAAGTCACGCTGCGCTTAAGACTTGAAAGAGCG
>RGVD01000451.1 GCA_010027395.1 Bacteroidota bacterium | reverse complement strand
TACGCGGAACATATCGTACACTTAATAAATACTCAAATAGATACTCACCTACCACCACATTAAATAACTTAGGACAAATTGTGCCTGACCCGAACGCAATTGGCTTCCCTGATGGAAATGAGTGGGAAATAAGAAGCTACATTCAAATAAATATTAATAATTAATCAAATTCAAGATTTATTAAATAAGAAAAAAATGAATATTCTAAAAAATAAAGCAATTCTAATCATCCTCCTATCTCCATTTTTTATTGTTCAACTAGGTTGTAAAAGAGAATTGTCTAAAGATGCGTTATTACCTTCATTTGCCACAACTGCCGATATTTTTACTGACAACTTTGTAGGTTTAGGTTCCAATTTTTATTTTCCATTTGCTGATGCAAAACCAGATGTATTTTCGGTGGATTTGAAAGAAGGTTACCAAAGTAATTCTTCGATTAGGATAGATGTTCCCAATAACACAGACCCAACAGGAACATATGCTGGTGCTATCTTTAGAGTAGATGGAGCAGGTAGAAATCTTACTGGTTTTGATGCACTCACATTTTATGTAAAAGCATCTGTTGGTGTAAAGTTAGGTGATGTAGGTTATGGTATTGACTACCTTGGTGACAAATACAAAGCTTCAATACAAAATATAAATGTAGGAACGGGCTGGTCTAAAGTTATCATTCCAATTCCCGACCCATCCAAACTAATAAATGAGCGAGGAGTATTTTGGTTTTCTGCCGGAACACAAGGAACAAATGGATCAGGTTATGCTTTATGGTTTGATGATTTAAAATTTGAAAAATTAGGAACAATGGGTAATCCAGCCTCTAAAATTCTAGATGGACAAACTAGCACAATAAAAGCATTTGTAGGTTCCACAATAAATGTAACTGGGCTAAGTCATACTTATAACCTTACAAATGGTCAGGATGTAAAAGTAATTTCCGCTGCAGCCTATTATAATTTTACTAGTTCTAATCCAACGGTCGCTACTGTTAACGATAGAGGTATTGTAACTGTTCTTGCAATAGGAACCTCAGAAATAACTGCTAGTATAAAGGGTTTAGCTGCAAAAGGTAAATTAATAATTGAATGTAAAGGTGATTTGCTAAGCGCACCTATCCCTACCAGACCGCAAACTGATGTAAAGTCGATATTTAGTGATGCTTATAATAATGCTACCCAAAGTAATTTTACTCCGGGTTTTGGGGGCTCTACTACCTTGGCAGAAATTTTAACA
>RGVD01000046.1 GCA_010027395.1 Bacteroidota bacterium | reverse complement strand
CTTAATATGCCTAAAAATTCCAAAGAATTAGAACAAAAAGCGATAATTTTTACCAATCATCAAAACAAACAAGCACTTTTTTTGAATTTTATTTCTAGAAAATTTACTTTTTATCTAAAAATTGAACATTAAAGGGCCGTTTTTATGTTTTTTTCACCATAAAAGACCAAATCTTACGGTTTTTTGTCATATTTTGGCGCAAATAATTAGGTTTTTCGTCAGAATTGTTACATTTGTTTCAAAATTTAATAAGAAAATCTATTAAACGGAAAAAATTATGTCATCAAACCGTAACCTCGCATTACAAACAGCCCTAAACAGAGTGCCTGTTTCAGTTTTACCACCATCAGTAAAGGTATCTGACTACTACAACATTAATGTGTTTAACGACAATGCAATGAAAAGCTATTTGTCTAAATCGGCTTACAAAGCTGTAAGCAATGCAATCATTAAAGGTGAAAAAATTGATCGTGCGGTGGCGGAAGAAGTAGCAGCCGGCATGAAAAGTTGGGCCATCAACCGAGGTGCTACACATTACACGCATTGGTTTCAACCATTAACAGGGGCAACTGCCGAAAAGCATGACGCTTTCTTTGAACCCACAGAAGATGGTCGCTCAATGGAAATATTTTCAGGAAATGCCCTGGTACAACAAGAACCAGATGCATCTAGCTTTCCAAATGGCGGTATAAGAAATACCTTTGAAGCCAGAGGATATACTGCTTGGGATCCATCATCACCTGCATTTATAATGGAAGGTAACAATGGTAAAACCTTATGTATACCTACCATATTTGTTTCATACACTGGCGAGGCTCTTGACTACAAAGCTCCTTTGTTAAAAGCACTTCATGCTGTTGAAAATGCGGTTGTTTCTGTTTGTTCAAACTATTTTGATAAAAATGTTACCAAAGCCTATGCATCATTGGGAATCGAGCAAGAGTATTTCTTGGTTGACGAGGCATTATTTTATGCCCGCCCTGATTTAATGTTAACGGGAAGGACTTTATTAGGTCAGTCTCCGGAAAAAGGCCAACAATTAGAGGATCATTATTTTGGTTCAATTCCACCGAGAGTTCACGACTTCATGGTAGATTTAGAAACTGAATCATACAAATTAGGTATTCCTTTGAAAACCCGTCATAACGAGGTAGCCCCGTCTCAATTTGAATGTGCCCCTAATTTTGAAGAAGCTAATCTTGCTATCGACCACAATCAATTGCTTATGGATTTGATGGAGAAAGTTGGTAAGAAACACGGCTTTAAAGTATTATTACACGAAAAACCTTTCTCCGGAATCAATGGAAGTGGTAAACACAACAATTGGAGTTTAATTACCAATACAGGGGTAAACTTATTAGCACCAACAAAAAATCCCGAAACCAATTTGCAGTTTCTTACTTTCTTCGTTAATGTCATCAAAGGCGTGTTTGATAATGCAGATTTGTTACGTGCATCTATTGCAAGTGCAGGTAACGATCACCGCTTGGGAGCAAATGAAGCACCACCGGCAATAATGTCTATCTTCATTGGTTCACAAATGACTCATATTCTTGAATCATTATTAGGAGGTAAAACGGCAGCCAAATCTAAAAAGGCAGTTTCGATTGATGTAATAAAAATACCTGAAATCTTATTAGACAACACTGATAGAAACAGAACCTCACCTTTTGCTTTCACTGGAAACAAATTTGAATTCCGTGCAGTAGGATCAAGCGCCAATTGTGCCAATGCCAATATTGTGCTTAACACCGTTATGGCAAGCCAGTTAAATAAATTCCAAACTGATGTGAATGCATTGGTTAAAAAAGGCAGAAAACAAGAAAAAGCCATTCTTGAAGTTTTGAAAACATACTATAACGCTTCGAAAAATATTCTTTTTGAAGGGAACGGATATGGTGATGAATGGGTGAAAGAAGCAGAAAAACGAGGATTAAGTAATGTTAAAACGACACCTGAAGCATTAAATGCTTATGTAAGCCAAAAATCAAAAGATTTGTTTGTTAAAAACAATATTTTCAATGCGGTGGAATTAGAGGCACGTTATGAAATCATGCAAGAAATTTATGTGAAGAAAATTGATATTGAAGCTAAAATTTTAGCCCAATTGGCTACTTCACATATCATTCCTTCAGCTATTGAATACCAGGGAAAATTAGCTAGCAATGTAGCCTCATTAAAGGCTGCTGGCTTATCTAAATCATTGTATGATGTGCAAGTAAACTCAATTACAGAAATAGCTAAACATGTAAAAATTATTAGCGACTCAGTAACTAAGTTAATTAGCGAAGGTGATAAAGCTCACCATATTGAAGATACCCATAAAAAAGCTATTTCTATGTGCCATAAGGTGAAACCTTTGTTTGACACTATTAGAAAGTCGAGTGATGCTTTGGAATTTATGATTGAAGACGACTTGTGGAAACTTCCAAAATACCGAGAATTATTGTTTGTAAAATAGAAAAATTAATCCAAAAACAGACCCCCATTACCCATGTGATGGGGGTTTTTTTGTGAAAATGACAAAAAATATTAAAATCATTAAGCAAAATATTGATAAACTTACGTTTTATTGTATTATTGAAACAAACTTTTAGCAAATGAATAAAATTTTTTCTACTTCATTATTTGTATTGACAATAGTAGCTACCATGCTAGGTGCTGGCTGCAAAAGTAAAGGCAGCATTGTTAGTGCGCGTGAGCACTACAAAAAGAAAGAATACTTCCTTTCGAGCGAAGATTACAAAGCTGTATACAGCAAAACAAAAGTTAAAGAAGAAAAACTTGAAGCAGTTTTCAAAACGGCAGAATGCTATCGTTTGATGAATGATATTAAAAGTGCTGAAAGTTGGTATGCGAAAACGGTTAAAGCTGACCCTAAAAATGCAGAAGCACAGTTGAGATACGCTTTAGCTCTTAAAAACAATGCTAGTGCTGATATTACCAAATATTCAGCTGCCATTATTGAATTTAACAAATACAAAAAATTAGGAGATGCTTCTTGCTATGATGAGGCTGCCATTGATCGTGAAATCAAAGGTTGTGAGTATGCTTTAAAATGGAAAAATGAGAAATCTCGATATATGGTTGAAAACATCAGAGGTATCAACACAAAATGGGAAGATTTTGCACCACAGCAATATAAAAAAGACCAATTGTTCTTTACCTCAGATAGAGAAAAGGGTGTTAGTGGAACTCAATATGGTTGGACAGGCAATGGACATACAGACGTTTACGTTTCTACCTTCAAGGTAAATAAAAAGAATCCAAATGATGTAAGCTTTGGATTACCTAATCTTTTAGATAAAGACAAAGTAAACACCAAATACAATGATGGTGTGGTTTGCTTTGATAGCAAGTTTACAACCATGTATGTAACACAATGTAACTCGGTTGATGGTAAAGGAAATCGTTGTCGATTATATGTGTCCAAATTGAACGGAACAGAGTGGTCTAAACCAGAGCCCCTTCCTTTTAGCACTGATTCTTTCAGTTGTGGTCATCCAAGTTTAAGTAAAGATGGACAAGTACTGTACTTCGCATCTGACATGCCAGGTAGTACACCAAAATTAACTTGCGCAGACAATCCTGAAGGAACAACATTAAGTAAAGATTTATGGATGGTAACCTACACTAAGCGCAGTAATACATGGGGCGACCCTGTAAACTTAGGACCTGCAATCAACACACCTGGAGATGAAATGTATCCATATATTCACGAGGATGGAATGCTCTATTTCTCATCAACCGGTCATCCAGGCCTTGGTGGTAGTGACATCTATTATACAAAGGGTGAAGCTGCAGATTGGAGCTCTCCTGTAAACATGAAGTCACCAATCAACTCATCAGGAGATGACTTTGCGATGCAAATGTTTAAAGATAAAGAAGGTAACCACAGTGGATACTTTAGTTCAAACCGTGATGGTGGCAAAGGTTCAGATGATATTTACCGTTTTTACATGAATCCTTTAATTTTCAATCTGAGTGGTGTAGTAAGAGATTCAAAAACAAAAGCATTGCTAACAAATACCTTAATTACAATCACAAGTAGTAATGATACAGGGAAGATAACACTAATGACAGATGCCACGGGTTCTTACAGGCTAAAAATCAAAGCAAAAACAGACTACGAGCTATTTGCCTCTAAAGAATACTATTTTGATAGTAAAATTGCTTTTCAAACTACCAGAGGACTTGATCAATCAACTGATCTTGTACAAGATTTTGATTTAGGTATGATAAATATTACGGATGTTTTTACCGTGAAAGGAATTTATTATGATTTGGATAAAGCAGACATTAGGCCGGATGCAGCCAAAGTTCTGGATTCATTAGCTTTAGTATTAAACAAATATTCAAAAGTAAAAATTGAGTTAGGATCACATACTGATTGTAGAGCAGACTCTTTATATAATATTGGACTATCACAGAGACGCGCTGACTCAGCTGTGTCATATTTAATCCGACAAGGTATTGACTCTACTAGGCTAGTTTCTAGAGGATATGGAGAAAACAAGCTAGCTGTTGAAAAGTGTAAATGTGAGGGTCCAGATGAAAGAAGCCAAGGCCAAAAATGTACAGAAGAGGAGCATCAGTTAAATAGAAGAACAACCGTGCAAATTTTAGATATTAATTTTATTAAAAAACCGAAAGAGGTTCCTGTAGATCCTAAGAAATCTGCTTTGCCTCAAGGCAAACCAAGAGGAGGTATAACAACACCTGCACCTCAAAAGTAAATAAGAAATATTTTGTTAATTAAATCCCCCAAGTGATACATTTGGGGGATTTTTTTGTGAGAGCTCATAAATATATACCCAAATCAAATAGATTACTTAGGCAAACGAAATAATTATGGCAAAAACATCGACTTCTTTTTTTTGTAAAAACTGTGGTGCATCATCAGCAAAATGGGTAGGCAAATGCCCAAGCTGCGGTGAATGGAATTCTTTTGTTGAAGAAGTAATTCACAAAGAAAAAGAAGAGTTTAAAAGTACATGGAAAGAATCAAATAAAGGACGCCAAAATAAACCCGTTGCGATTAAAGATGTAGAAGAAGGAAATGAAATTCGCATCCAAATTCAAGATAAAGAACTTAGTAGGGTATTAGGTGGAGGCATAGTGCCAGGAAGTGTGGTTTTGATAGGTGGTGAGCCAGGTATTGGCAAATCAACCTTATTACTTCAAATAGCACTCCAATTTAAAGATTTAAAAGTATTGTATATAAGTGGGGAAGAGAGCGAAGCCCAAATAAAAATGCGTGCAGAAAGAATTCCTTTTAGAAACGACAACTGCTATTTGTACACAGAAACCTCTACCCAAAAAATTGGAAAAGCATTAAAAGAAGCGGAGCCCGATATAGTTGTAGTGGATTCTATTCAAACCCTACAAAGTGATTTAATAGATTCAACACCTGGTAGCATTTCTCAAATTAAAGAAACTGCAGGTGATATGATTCGTTTCGCCAAAGAAACTGGAGTGCCCGTTTTTTTGATTGGCCACATAACTAAGGATGGAACATTGGCAGGACCAAAACTACTAGAACATATGGTGGATACGGTATTGCAATTTGAAGGAGATAGACATCATGTATATAGGATATTGCGAAGCACTAAAAACCGTTTTGGGAGCACAAATGAAATAGGTATTTATGAAATGCAAAGTGCAGGACTTCGTGAAGTAAGCAATCCAAGTGAGATCCTTATTTCTCAGAGAGATGAGGCATTGAGTGGAGTAACTATTTCGGCTACTCTCGAAGGAATGAGACCCTTATTGATAGAAACCCAAGCGCTAGTGAGTGCGGCTGTTTATGGCACACCACAACGAAACTCAAATGGTTATGATGCCAAAAGATTAAATATGTTGCTTGCCATTTTAGAGAAAAAATGTGGATTGAAAATGGGTTTACAAGATGTGTTTATCAATATTGCAGGTGGACTAAGAATAGAAGATCCAGGAATAGATTTAGGCATTGTGGCAGCCATTGTGTCTAGCTACGAAAACGTATCAATTGATAGCAAAATTGCCTTTATTGGAGAGGTGGGTTTAAGTGGTGAAATTAGGGCAGTAAACAGAATAGAACAGAGGATTGCTGAAGCTGAAAAACTTGGTTTTAAAACCGTATATTTATCCAAGTTTAATAAACTTCCATCCACCAATCAGAAAATAAAAATAATTCAAGTGAGCAAATTAGATGAAATGTTAAGCTTCATATTTGGATAAAACTTCATTAGAAAAACAGTTAAATAGTTAGCTGTTTGAAATAAGTTTAAGCTGAGGTTTTACTCGCATTGCAACTATGAATTGCATTGGCCAATTTAGCTATCAAACTAGGGTCTTTTTCGATGGCATTACCCACTACCACTACATCTGCGCCAGCTTTGCAAGTAACTATAGCTTGCTCCACTGTTCTTATGCCCCCGCCAACAAATAATGGAGATTTGATATTGGCTTTTACCTCAGCTAGCATTTCAGCCGAAATGGGTTTTTTTGCCCCACTACCTGCGTCCATATAAATCGATTGCAGGCCAAGCATTTCGCCTGCCATTGCTGTGCAAATTGCAATATTGTTTTTATCTGAGGGAATAGGTGTTGTATTACTCATATACATCACACTGGTAATATTGCCTCCATCCACTATCATATAACCTGTAGGAATAACCTCAATACAAGATTTTTTTAAACCTGGTGCTGCAAGTACATGCTTTCCAATAAGCAAATCTGGATTACGCCCTGAAATCATACTTAAAAACAAAATAGCATCTGCTTTGTCGTGGGTTTGCATCACATTTCCAGGAAAAAGCAATACTGGTATTTTTGTATTGGCTTTAATTATATCAATACAAGTATCCCAAAAATCATTAGTTATCAAACTGCCACCAACTAGAATAAGGTCAACGCTAGCGTTATTGCATAATGCTACAGTTACCTCAAGGCTTTGAATGTTGGCTATGCTGTCGGGGTCGATTAGCACTGCCAATTGCTTTGTACCTTCTTGTGATTTTTGCTTAAGTATATTTATTAATTGATTGTTCAAGATTCAACAAATAAACCTAAATTATTGTTTACAAACAATAAGGTAACAAACTAAGGCAAAAAACATTTTGATTTTAACACCGGCAATCTAATATTGCAAGGTGGCAAAACTCTATTTTAAAGATCTCATTTTTGATACTAGTACAGTTCACCCCATTGCTGAAGAATGCGAATTGCAGTTGAAACGCGCACTGGTCTTCATTAACAATTGGAATAACAACAGTGCAAGTTTTGTTTTTTCTACTTCGGGTTCAACAGGCATTGCCAAAGAGATTATGTCAAGCCGAAAGGAGGTAGAAGCAAGTGCCTCTGCGACCATACAATTTTTAAAATTGAAGCAAGATTCAGAGCATGTTCTGATTTGCTTGCAAATGCATACCGTTGCTGCAGCTATTATGCTTGCACGTGCCTTAATGTTGAATGCAGATATCACACTCTGCGAAGCCTCATCCAATCCTTTATTGCAAGTTGATTCAAGCAAAATCAGTTTTGCTTCTTTTGTGCCTTTACAAGTTGAAAGCACACTAAAAAACGAAGTGACAAAAGCTGCCTTTCAAAAAATCAATCACGTGATTTTAGGAGGTGCTGCTCTTTCTTACAAACTAGAAAGCGAATTGGCAGCTTTTAAAAACCATATTTGGCATAGCTATGGCATGACTGAAACCCTATCCCATATTGCATTGCGCAGGGTAGGCAAAGAGAAAGTATTTAGGCCCATGCCCTTGGTTGAGTTGGCTTTGTTAGACAATTCATGTTTAATGATAAAAGCACCTGTTTGTAATAACGAGTGGATTAAAACGAATGATATAGCCACGATTCATCAAGATGGAAGTTTTGAGATTTTAGGTCGAAGCGATTTTGTCATAAATAGTGGGGCTTATAAGATACATCCTGAGCGGGTGGAGGAAGCCATACAAAAGCTTTGGCCTTTTGTGCACTCATTTTTTGTAGGTGCTGTTGAAGATAATTTACTTACGCTAGCTGCGGTGCTAGCAGTAGAGTGTAATGATGAAACAGAGCAAGAAAAAATTGCATTAAACTTTGATAAAATAAAATCTGATTTACAAGGCCAGATTCACAAATATGAAATTCCTAAGCGAATCATTTTTGTAGAAAAAATATTTTATTCCCAAAACCTAAAATTGGACAGAATAAAATCAAATCAAGCGCTTCATAATCAGATGCTTTGAAACTTTGTTCAGACATTCCAAAAAAACTCTTTTTTGGGAGATGCAAATTTTTATATTCGCGCTAAATTTAAACCAAACTAATATGTACTGGACACTCGAATTAGCTTCGTATTTGGACGATGCTCCATGGCCTGCTACCAAAGATGAATTGATAGATTATGCCATCCGCAGTGGTGCACCACTTGAGGTAATTGAAAATTTACAAGAAATAGAGGACGATGGTGACCCGTTTGAAGGCATTGAAGAAATTTGGCCTGATTATCCAACCAACGAAGATTATTTTTACAACGAAGACGAATTGTAATAAAAAAGGAGGTTTTAAACCTCCTTTTTTATGCAATAAACAGCATGAAAACTGGCTATTTTCCTAATTCAAGATTACCCAAATCTTCTTCTTCTTTTAACTTCATAATTTGATCTAATGCATCTGGAACCACATCACTGCATATGGTAATAAAACTGCCTTTAACAGCATTTTTTATAGCATATTGAATAGCTTCTTTTTCTTTTTTGATGGTTGTAACTTTTTTGTTTGCATCAATCTCTCTTATACCTGAAGTCATTAAATCAATAATCTCTTCTTCTGTTCTACCTCTTAAATTCTTATCTTGACGAATGATGATCTCATCAAACATTTTGGCGGCTACTTTACCCAAGTTAATGGTATCTTGATCTCTTCTATCACCCACACCAGCAATTACGCCCACTTTTTGGGTGGCATTTATTTTGCTTAACATATCGGCTATGGCTTCAAAACCCGCAGTATTATGAGCGTAGTCAACCATCACATCAAAGTTTTTAAATCTAAAAATGTTCATGCGACCAGGAGTTTGTGCGGGACCAGGAATGAATGTGGCTAAAGCCAATCTCATATCTTCAATCTTATAGTTACGGATAAATCCGGCAAGAATAGTAGGAAGAATATTGGCAATGTTATAAGTTGCTCTACCGCCATAGGTCAATGGAATATTAACCGCTTTCTCTACCCTTATTTTCCATGTGCCTTTGCAGATAGTTACATAATCATTTTCAAAAATAGCAGCTAATCCGCCTTTAGCGGTATGTTCTTTAATGATAGGATTGTTTTCATCCATACTAAAGAAAGCGTGTTTGCAACGCAAATCTTTTGTCATACCGACTGTGTGTTTATTATCGGCATTTAATATAGCATATCCTCCAGGAAGAACGCTTTCAGGTACCACTGCTTTAACCCTTGCTAACTGCTCAATTGTGTCAATATCTCCTAAGCCCAGATGGTCCTCAGCTACATTGGTAACAATGGCTATATCGCAATTATGAAAACCTAAGCCCGAACGCAAAATTCCTCCCCTAGCACACTCCAAAACAGCAAAATCAACTGTTGGGTCTTTTAGCACAAACTCTGCGCTTACGGGTCCAGTGCAATCACCTCTCATCATCAATTGATTTTGGATATATACACCATCAGTAGTTGTATAGCCCACTTTGTGCCCCATGGTTTTTACCATATGTGCCATTAAACGAGTAGTGGTTGTTTTACCATTGGTTCCGGTAACGGCAATAATTGGAATACGTGCAGTGCTTCCAAGCGGGTATAGCATATCAATAACAGGTTCTGCAATATTCCTTGGAAGCCCTTCAGCTGGATCAATGTGCATCCTGAAACCTGGTGCTGCATTCACTTCTATAACACCACCACCTGATTCTGCCAATGGCTCTGAAAGGCTGTTAGCCATAATATCAATTCCACAAATATCCAATCCAATGATGCGAGCTATTCTCTCACACATAAAGATATTATCTGGATGAACCATATCTGTTACGTCAGTAGCTGTTCCGCCTGTGCTTAAGTTAGCAGTTGGCTTCAACCAAAGCTCCTCTCCCTTTGGTAAAACTGAACTTAAGGTCAATCCTTTTTTGTCCAAAATGTCCATGGTAAAATCATCTACCTTTATACTAGTCAAGGTTTTCTCATGTCCATAACCCCTTCTTGGGTCTTGGTTTGTAATATCAATCAACTCTTGAATGCTGTGTTTACCATCGCCCATTACTGAAGCGGGTTTTCGTATGGCAGCAGCTACAAATTTGTAGTTAATTACCAAAACACGATGGTCTAAACCAGTTATGAATTTTTCAACGATTACACCACGTGAATATTTTTTAGCGGCTTCTAATCCTTTTAATGCATCATCCCAATTGTTAATATTAGTAGTTGCTCCCTTTCCGTGATTTCCATCTATAGGCTTGGTAACTATGGGATATTTGATGCTTTCAATAGCTGCTTCTAAACCTTCTTCGGTGTAAACAATTCTTCCTTTTGGCACAGGAATTTCTGCTGCACCCAATAAATTTTTGGTTTCTTCTTTATCGCATGCAATATCAACAGCAATACTACCTGTAGTGCTTGCTATGGTAGCCCTAATACGTTTTTGATTTACACCATATCCTAACTGAACAAGTGAATTTCTGTTTAAACGAATATATGGAATTCCGCGGGCTACAGCCTCATCCACAATACAACCCGTACTCGGTCCAAGACGCTCGTCTTCACGAATTTCTCTGAGTGTTTGAATATCGTTCGCTAAGTCATATTCAGTATTATTAATTAATGATAAGGCTATTTCAACGGCAGCCTTTGCAGCATATACTCCTGCTTTTTCTTCCATGTAGCTAAACACCACATTGTAAATGCCATCTTTTCCTGTTCCTCTAGTTCGCCCAAAACCACAATTCATGCCAGCTAAACATTGAATTTCTAAAGCAATATGTTCTATCACATGTCCCATCCATGTGCCATCTTTTACTCGCGTAAAGAAGCCACCGTCAACACCTTCAGAACAGCGATGTCCATACATAGTAGGAAACATTTTTTCGAGTCTTTCACCAAATCCATCAATCATATTAGTTGGCTTTTGCTCCAATTCTTCGAGGTCAAGACGCATCTGAATCAGCTTATGCCTGCGAATTGACCAATAGTTTGGCCCTCGCATAATTTTAATGTCTAATACTTTCATAGTTTAAGTTCTATTTTAATGTTGATAGTTAATTGAATTTAGTTTGGTGGTTTTAGAGGTAAGTATATATTCGCACACTTCAGAAACAATAATAAATAAAATACATTGGAAAAACCAAAAGGCAAGCTAATTTCAGTTGGAGGGGCTGAAGATAAGGGCACAGACTTAGAGCAAGGATTTATTCAGCGCAATCGTTTAAACTTTTTTGAATTGGGCATATTAAAAAGAATCGTAGTTGAAACAGGCGGAACAGACAAACGCATTGAAGTAATTACTACGGCATCTTCTATTCCTATAGAAGTGGGTGAAAATTATTTAGATTCTTTTGGCAAAATAGGCTGCACCAACGTGGGCGTGATTGACATACGTAACAGGGCAGATGCAAGCAATACGGAGTTTATTGAGAGAATAAAAAATTGTGATTGTGTCATGTTTAGTGGTGGAGACCAATTGCGATTAACTAGCATATTTGGTGGAACGGATATATACCAAATTCTTCATGATAGATATTTGAACGAATCAAATTTTGTAATTGCAGGAACAAGCGCAGGTGCTATGGCTATGAGCAATACTATGATTTATCAGGGCAAGAGCGAATTGGCCCATTTAAAAGGTGAAGTAAAGATTACAACGGGATTGGCTTTTGTTGCCAATGTTATCATCGATTCTCATTTTGATAAACGTGGTAGATTTAGTCGTTTAGCCCAAGCTGTTGCTAGTAATCCGCAATGCCTAGGAATTGGATTAGGAGAAGATACTGGAGTAATTGTAACCAATGGAAATGAATTAGAAGTAGTGGGAAGTGGCGCTGTAATTATTGTAGATGGAAAAGACATCAATCATAGCAACATTACCGATGTGGATTTCGGTGCTCCTATTTCTGTTGAAAACATCAGGGTAAATATTCTAGTAAGAGGAAATGGCTATTTATTGAAAGAAAGAAAATTTCTTTCTGAGCTGATTGCCGTGGTAAATTAATAGGAATAATTCTATTAGCAACTATGCAAAATACCAATTGCATTTGCCATGTGAATAAATCTTTATCATAAACTAAAGTATATTAGCAAAAGTTTACAAATTTGCCTTATGAAAAAAATATTTTCCCTTTTGTTGACTTCCTTGTCAATTGCTGCATTTGCCCAACCTATTGTCAATTCCTATTTGAAGGATAACACTACATATAGAGAACATCCTTTAGATATTACCTATATGAAGCTTGATGTGTCTTTTAAAGAATCAGAAGGAAAAGTGATAGGTAAGGTGGCTCATAGTTTCACGGTTCTTCAACAAAAAGTAGATTCTGTATTTTTTGATGGACCGGGAATTAAAATATCCAAATCAACACTAAACGGTCAGGATTTAAAATTCAAAACTGTTTCAACTGGTATTTGGATTTTTCCAAGCAAAAGTTTGAAATGGGATGAAACAGGAACAATTAGTTTTGAATATGAGGCCAGTCCTCGCAAAGGAATCTACTTCATTGGATGGAATGAAGAAGCACCAAAAGAAAGCAATCCGTTTGCAGTTAGAAAACAAATTTGGACACAGGGACAAGGTATTGACAACCGTCAATGGATACCCATGTATGATGATATGAACGATAAGTTTATAACCGAAACTTCAATAACTTTCAACAAAGAATACCAAGTTCTGTCAAATGGCTTATTGGTTAAGAAAAATGCCAACGGCAACAACATCACATGGAATTATAAAATGACCAAACCTCATGCAGGTTATTTGTTGATGATTGCCATTGGAAAATATGCTGTTCAAACAGTCAAGAGCAAAAGTGGCGTGCCGCTGCAGTATTGGTACTACCCTGAATTTGCAGATAGAATGGAGCCAACTTATCGCTACACCCCACAAATGATAGATTTTCTAGAACGTGAAACTGGCATCAAATACCCTTGGGAATCATATAGCCAAGTAATGGTGCAAGACTTCATATTTGGAGCCATGGAAAACACTACTGCTACCATTTTTGGTGATTTCTTCAATGTTGATGCACGTGCATTTTTAGATAGAAATTATATTGGGGTTAATTGTCACGAGATGACACACCAATGGTTTGGTGATTATATAACCGCTCGCGATGGCCGTGATACTTGGCTTCAAGAAAGTTATGCTACCTATTGG
>RGVD01000450.1 GCA_010027395.1 Bacteroidota bacterium | reverse complement strand
CCATGCTCTCTGTGGTTAATTACTTTTGACCACAAATTTTTCTGAATAGGCATTAAGTTCAAAAGGGTATATATAGTTTTTTATTAATAATAGATATGCTGTGTTCAACTGATAAGTGCAACACTTACCTTCGATGTAAAAATACTTCATTTGGTGTTAGGTAACCAAATTTTCTTATAGGTCTATTATTTATTTCTCTTTCTACTCGTTTAATTTCTTTTTTATCAATAAGGTTAAAATCTGTTTTCTTTGGAAAAAACATTCTGATAACACCGTTTCTATTTTCAATTGTTCCTTTATCTTGTGAGGTATATGGTCGTGTGAAATAAGTTTTTATTTTGAGAGCTTTAGCGATTTTTTCATGTTGGCTAAATGCTTGATCATTATCAAAAGTCATTGTTTTCGTTTTTGGAAAAATGCTCATTCTTTGAATTATTTTTTTTGTAATTGTATCAGAATTTTTGCCTGAAAGTTTGTCTATTGTTGTCATTAGGGTGGCTCTATCCACTGTAACTAAAAGGGCGGATTTGTGATTCTTACCCATTATTAGATCAACTTCTATGTCGCCAAATCGCTTTCTTTTTTCAACTATAGCAGGTCTTTTTTCTATAGAAACTCTATTGGGAATAAGTCCTCTTGTGTCTTTATAATTTCCTCTTTTACGCCTTCTTTTCCCGTGTTTAAGGTGTTTATAAACGCTTTTAAAAGGAATGTTTATTCGCTTATTAGTATGCTTGCATTCCCAAATAAAATTATAGATGCATTCATGACTGACACCATCTACTCCATCTTTTTTCCATTGTGCAGATATAAGTTCTGGACTAAATTTTTTAGAGTCCATCCAGTCTTTCATCTGATTTTTTAATCCTTCAGTAAAGGTGGTATATTTAGGCTTCTCGTGATGCCTAACATCAGTTTTATTCTGAGCATTGAATGCATTGTAAATTTTGGCACCAGTTCCTCTTTTTGGAACGTTTCGACTTAGCTCTCTACTAATAGTACTTTTATGAAATCCTAACAAACCTGCAATTTGGGTTTGATTTTTTCCTGATTCTAAATACGCTTCTAACTTGTATCTTTGATCCTGGGTGAGCTGATTATATCTTTCTGACATGTAGTAATGCGAAGATAGATTTATTAGCTCTACCCCTTGTTGGGGAAGTTTCGCTACGCTTCACTTCCCCAACAAGGGGTTATACTACGTGTTGCACTTATCATTTGAACTTACAT
>RGVD01000449.1 GCA_010027395.1 Bacteroidota bacterium | reverse complement strand
TTATTTAAAGGTGCATTTATTAAACATAATAACGAACTATGTCAGGTAATGGAATACCAACACCGTACTCCTGGAAACCTTCGTGCTTTCTACCAAGTGGTGCTTCGCAATGTAAAAACAGGCAAGCAAATGGAGCACCGCTTCAGAGCAGGCGAAAGTGTTGAGATGATTCGTGTTGAATTTAAAGAAATGCAATACTTATACAAAGATGGAAACAGCCTGGTGGTGATGGATCCTGAAACCTTTGACCAGGTTTATATTGAAGAATCATTAGTAGGTGCTGCTGCTAAATTCTTAAAAGAAGAAATGATGCTTAAACTTTCGTTTGAAGGTGATGTGGCTATTGGCGCAGAAGCTCCAACATTCGTTATTTTAGAAATCACATACGCTGAACCAGGTGTGAAAGGCGATACTGCAACCAACACATTGAAGCCTGCAACTTTAGACAATGGTGCTCAAGTAATGGTTCCTTTGTTTGTAAATGTTGGTGATAAAGTGAAAGTAGATACCCGCACAGGTGACTACGTAGAGAGAGTAAAATAATATACTTCAAAACATGATAAAAAAAGGCTGGAACGAAAGTTTCAGCCTTTCTTGTTTTAGATCTTATTAAAAGCCTAAAGATTTTGATAATGTTGTAGCTTTCGTTTTTCTTGATAAAAACGAAACAAAAAATCAAGACTGCCATAAAACCTTTGAAAATGTAATTTGCTTTTTTCTTGCAGCGCATACTAAGCCGTCATGTAAGAACTAAAGAGTCATTGCAAATGAGAAAGGCATGACTCAAGTATGCTTGCACAAGGCCACCATTCACAAAAAAACAAAAACATTTTCAAGCAGATTTTATGAATGTCGAATGCAATGAAATCGGGACACGAAGCCAGATTTTCGCAGTGCGTGGGCTGTCACCCTGAGCGGAGTCGAAGGGTCTGCGTGGGATTTAGAGTATATTGCTATTAGCATTTTTTTTTGAAGCATCAAAAGGAAAAAAACAATTTGATAGACTATAAAAATAAAATCAATTCCACTGATAAGAATAAGCAAAAACCAATTCGAACCTATTTCCTATCTCATCAAATAAATCTTACCAGTATTTTCAACGAAGAATTTGTTCTCATCCTTCATTTTGGTATTGAGTCTTCGTTCTATTTCTGCGCCATTTATTTTGCTTAATACTTGGTACAAATACACCCCATTTGCCAACCTATCCCCATACATATCGTTACCATC
>RGVD01000448.1 GCA_010027395.1 Bacteroidota bacterium | reverse complement strand
CCCACGTTGTCTAGGGGCTGTTGACATTTCACATAGGCAACCATAAAAACGCACATACTAAGGCTACAACGGATTCATAATTGCGTTTTAATTTATCAAACCTTGTCGCAATCCCTCTAAAATGTTTTATTCTTGCAAATAAATTCTCAACCAAGTGTCGATATTTGTAAAGGCTCCAATCGATATCAGCATTCCCCATTTTAGAGTTTTTCTTTCGAGGGATGACCGGATTAGATGTTTTCTTTCGAATCGAATTTCTAACTTCTTCACTATCATAACCTTTATCAGCAATTGTATGCTCAGCTGAAGTTAATTGTTCAATCCTTTCCGGGGAAATATTACAATCGTTAATTTCCCCACCGGTTATTTAAAAATGAATGGGATAGCCATTTTCATCAGTTGCTATATGAATTTTTGTGGTATTTCCACCTTTAGATTAAGCTATAGCCTCATTATCTTTAAACTTACATCCCGCAGCAAAATCATGAATAAAATTTCCAGTATGAATGCCCCAAAGCATCTAATATTACCCTTTGCCTATCCATCATATTTGTAACCACTTGATGAGAGCTATCTATAGTTAATACTGATATTCCCTGAAAGCAAAAAAACACCCACTTGGCCGTTGGTTTCTGAGTAGGTTTTTTCTTCATATCTGGAAAAAACTTATCTTGAGTAAGTAATGCTTTTCGAATTTGATATTCGACACTGGCGTATATCATCAGGCAAGTAGTCATCACCATCAGTAACGCTTCTATTCTTTCAGGTTTTTTCAAGAAAAAAGATGAGGTTAAAAAATCAGGACTTTTTAGAAATCGAAATCCACGTTCCACAGCTTGTTGAGATTTATATTCATCCAAAATAAATTGCATGGATAAGTTTTCTGTACAATCATTGGTGGCGATAATGAATAAACCCTTTGTATTCTGTGCCTCTTCTCTTAAACTTAAAGAGGTGTAAAGTGCACCCGTAATACAAAAATGTGCTTGATACTCAGCATTGATGGCAGGACGTCCTCGTTTTTGTCGTTGCCTTTTTTCTTCGATTTTCATATCAAAAACTTCACTAAATTCTTGCTCTTTTTGCCATGCATCAAATGTCTTTTCTGCATCAGATTGACAGGAAAATTCTTGTCGGCATAAGCGATTAAAACTTTTTAAGGATTCTTTGGTGCTGTTAAGAATTTTTTTATTTAAAATATGTTCTTCTCTTGCTTTAGCCATGGTACTT
>RGVD01000447.1 GCA_010027395.1 Bacteroidota bacterium | reverse complement strand
AAATAATGCTACTAATAAATACAAATGTTTTGGCTTTTAGTTTTTAATTTTTCTTTACAGAAGGCATAGGTGCTTTTTCACAATCTGTAGAGAATAAGCAATTATCACCTATTGCTTTCCATTCTAATTGCCATTTTTCAAGTGGGAATGATGGTCCACCATTTCCAATTTCCCAGCCAGATTTTCCGCGATTTACATTAACAAGTTCTCCAGCAGGATTTTTATAATCATTATTGTCTCTAATACCATCAGCATTACCACAAATACCACTGACCTTGCCTAAATCACTATTTGGTGCTTTAATAGAAACCGTTCCACAATATCCTTCTGCTACCATAACTTCAAAATTATTTGGTATTTTTATTTTAAGTGCTTTTGTTGTTACACCTTTATCTTTCCATTCAAACAATTGATTACCATATTTAATTTTAACACCTCCGATAACGAGTTCATAATTTTCAGGTAGTAATTGTTTTTTACCATTTACAATAATGCGGCTATAATCAGTAGGGTCTATATCTATAATTACAGTTTTATATTTAATTGCAACACCTGTCATGCAAGAAACAGCACCATACATATTTACATTTCCATTCTTTCTCATCTTCTCTTGAATTTGAAAATTATCAATTCTTGTTAATGTAAATACTCCAGGTTCTTGTATGTGAAATACTTCTCCATCATAATTAATAAAATGAGGATCTCCGCTTCCAACACAAACTCTTGATGTTGTTGGAACTTGATTACATATTTGTCCTACACATTTTATATTATTTTTAGCATCCTCCATTACAATTGCTTCTTTTGCAATGTTTTTATCATTTGTCATAAGCATATCAGTTAAACAACCTTCAAAAATATCTTTCTTATTTTCAATTCCAAGAGAACGACAAAATTTAACTGCATCTTTTCCTGCATCTGTTACAACCCATTTATTAAATTCATCATCCCTCTGGATTGCAACTTTAATAGCATTTGCAGTTAAACCTGTAGTCTTTGTTGTAACTACAACTGGCTTCAAATCAATTGAACTTGATGCTTGAGATGCCTTGGTTTCTGATGCTACGACTACAGATGCTTTTGATGCAGATGCATTGGTCTCTGATACAGATGCCTTGGTCTCTGATGCTTTTGATGTAGATGCCTTGGACTCTGATGCTTTTGATACAGATGCCTTGGTCTCTGATGCTTTTGATGTAGATGCCTTGGACTCTGATGCTTTTGATACAGATGCCTTGGTCTCTGATGCTTTTGAT
>RGVD01000446.1 GCA_010027395.1 Bacteroidota bacterium | reverse complement strand
GACCTGGACTCGAACCAGGGACCTGCGGATTAACAGCATTCCAGGGCGTATAAATATCTATATAAATCAATAAGTTAATGTAAAAAAATCATTTTGTGCGATAAACTGTGCTATTGACCAAGGTATCTTTTTAATACCTTTTAGGGTCTTAGTAATTAACTTTTGAAAAGTATCCCTGGTAATTGTTTTGTTAAATCAGCTCGTTTTGAAGTAGCGGAACCCAATAGCGCAAATCCCTGAAGAGCGCCATTACTAGATTCAAATCGAGCCTCTAAGCCATCTTCAAAATTGATTATTCTCCAAAAACCACCTAAGTCTTTAGCAGGAGGTGAAACAATGGTTGGTATTGAAGGAGTTTTTACCATTACAGGCATCGCAGGGTAATTCAACAGCGTGTCTTGAACAACTAATGTCATAGCAAGTGCTTTAGCAGAGTGCATTATTGGCATAATGTACGGAAGAATAATATTTTCTACTTCTGCGCAATCCCCAAGTGCGAAAACATTAGGTATATTTGTTTGTAATTTTCTATTTACATGAATTCCTTGTCCAGTAGAAATACCACTAGCTTTTGCCAAATCTGTAATAGGTTTTAGTCCAATCGCTGATAGAACAACGTCACTGTGAAGAACTGTTCCATTTGTGAGTGATATACAAACTTTATCATTAACATGATTAACTGATTTCACCGAATTATTTAAATACCATTTAATTCCAGCGTCAGCTAATTTGTTTTGAAGATATTTCCCGGCCTCTTCAGGTAGAAGTCTGCTCAGTGGGTAATTTGCTAAGTCAATTATATTAACGGAGAATCCTGCAATTACCAGGTCATTTGCAAATTCGCAACCAATTAAACCCGCTCCTAATATTGTTACATTTTTTTTGCCTGTAATAGCATTTCGAAATTTAATGTAATCTTCCAGATTATTTACAGTCAATAGTAAATCTTTTGAACTATCTTCTATTGGAATACGGATTTGATTAGCTCCAATTGCTAAAACCAATTTATCGTAACTAATATTTTTTTTTGATGTAATAAGCGTGTTATTTTTATGATCTATGAATTCAACGTTTGTGTTACTTAAAATATTGATATCTAATTGTGAAGAAATTTCTTTAACAGAAGAAGAAATTAAATCAGAAGGATCTTTTTTATTTGCAAGCGCCGTCGATAACAGAGGTTTTGAGTAAAAATAGCCTTGATCCTTTGTGATAATAGTGACTGAAACCGTCTTACTCAGCTTTCGAATCTCACGT
>RGVD01000445.1 GCA_010027395.1 Bacteroidota bacterium | reverse complement strand
AGCCCGTTGTTTTGTCCTTTCTCTCCTTTTAGGTCCTTATTTCCGTAATCAAATTTTGTGACATACTCTTGAAATTTTTCCATACCAAGTTGTTTTGTTAAAACTTGGCTATACCAAACACAAGATTCTTTCATCCAGCTTTTTGGAGTTTGATCCTGTTTCCAAACCTCTCGCCAATCAACGTAGCCTTCTTTAAAAGGCCATACAGGATGCATTTCATCGACAAGAATGCCAGAATCAAAACCTATCAAACTAAGGGGAATTTTAAAAGTGGACATAGGGGCATAGCGCTTATCACAATCACCCTCGCTTTTTAAAACTTTGCTGTTTTCCTTGGCTATAAAGCAGCTGTCGGCAAACGCTAAGTTGGCTGATAACATAATAGAACATAACAATAAAATAACTTTTTTCATGATTTACCTATCTAAAAATTGAATAATTGATTTTTGAATTTCATCCTTGATTTGCGAATTCCCTCGATCACTCAAATCTATGTGCCGCGCTCCCTTCACATAGATAACTTGAACACCAGACTCAGGCACAACACCTTCATCTGGCTCATCATCTATTGCTCCAAAACGTAAAATGCTCAATTTTGGATTCCTTGGGAAAGGATATCTTCTGCTATCAAGTGAAATAATCTTTGAAACCATTTCTGGATGTAGCGTGGCAAACATCATCGACATATCGCCACCGTTTGAATGACCTATTAAAATCACTTTGCTGAAGTCCAACTGCGGCTCTCTCTTTTGCAGCTCACCAATCACAAACAAAATATTTTGAACTCCACGTTCCCAAAGCGGTTTTCTCCTATCAAATAAATTGCCAGTTGTGGGCAGGGGTTTATCTGTCTCAAGATCATGCTGAATGCTTGCTACAAAATATCCGCGTGCTGCAAGAGCATTTGCAATAAATGAATATTCCGTGTTTTTAGCGCCATAACCATGGCTGATGATTACGACTTGCTTATTGGCAGTTTCTCCTTGATAAACAACCACAGGGATATTCCTGCCCCGACTCTCGTCAAACATATCAAGCGTTTTACTTTCCAAAGCATAAGCATTACTTGCAATGATGAATGCGAATAATACAAGGGATAGATTTTTAAAGTATTTCATTAAACTACCATCATATAAATCTTATTTAAAATCCGTTGCTGCGAAACAAGTATTTTTCTTAGAAAATTCATCCAGAATAAATTTAGTCGTTTCAGCAATGGCTTTATCAGCCTGCTGTGCGTTATCTTTTTTACTTGAAAAT
>RGVD01000444.1 GCA_010027395.1 Bacteroidota bacterium | reverse complement strand
TGCATCGGTGTATTTATGTGGGGTAATCTGAGCAGCTGCAACCGCAAAAGATGAAAAACAGATGCAAAGCACCAGTAATAATCGACTCATCATTTTCATAACACTTCCTTTTTAAATTCTAAAATATCCCCTGGCTGACAATCTAAAGCTTCGCAAATGCTTTCGAGCGTTGAAAATCGTATGGCTTTTGCTTTGCCTGTTTTGAGGATCGATAAGTTTTGAACCGTAATACCAATACGATCAGCTAAGTCTTGCAGCTTCATTTTTCGCTTAGCTAGCATGACATCTAAATTCACAACAATGCTCATCATCTATCTCCTAGCCTATATTGTGAATTTATGTTCATCATGAAGCTTGCTTGCTTCTAACATCACCCACGATACGATGATTACGAGCACTCCATAAAATAACGAAGATAAATTGGGCGTACCAAAGGAGATGGATAAATATCTGGACCCAGGAGGGTTTGTCATCGTCACAGCTAAAATCATCAACGTCTGGCTGAGTGACTTGATGAGTAGCGCATCAATTAAATACAACACCCCTAGTTTTCGATAAAGAATGGCGTTTCTTTTAGTGAAAATTTCACCATCTCTATAATGAACAAACAGTCTTTTAAGAAAAAATAAGCTGATGAGGAATGGTAAGGTAGCAATTAGATCTGCCCAGAAACCAAGTAGCTTTAACAAAGGCGTCCAAGAAACGCTACTGAGGTTCACATATCCTTCGGGTGTTTGGACTGTCTTTTCTAGCATTCCAAAAAAATTAATAACATTCGACACGTCAGTTGTTTTAAGCGAAATAAAAATCCACTGCACGGTCAGAAACAGTGGAATCATTACGATTAAAATATTAAACACTACCAATAAATAAGAACTTATCTTTTGAATTCTGTTCATTCGCACCTCAGTTATGACCCATTCAATATGGCTAACATTATCAACTGAAATATTGAATGTCAATAATTATTTATTGTTTATCATGATGTATATCTTATCAAAAACCTTTGTTAGTTGCTCAAAATAGGTTGTGTCACAACCATCTTCTATGGACCAAATCCATGCAAGCACTGCCTGCACGAAGCACCAATCAAGAATTCCTTTAGCTGGTATACCAAGGGGCTCAGAAAATCGAGTGATGCGATTATGAATAATAGCGGTAGCATCAGGGTAATTCAGTAATTCCGGGATTGGATTGCGGATAAAAGCAGCAACTTCATAGGCCGGTTCGCCAATCACACCTTTGGGATCGATCACCATC
>RGVD01000443.1 GCA_010027395.1 Bacteroidota bacterium | reverse complement strand
GATGATCCTTGATACCACTGACTTCAACGTTGATAAAGACTTTATGTATACTAAACCAAAGATTAATCCTTCAGGAGGAAAAAGCATTGGTATTCTGAATAGTAAATCAAAAAAAAGTCTAATGCTACAAACTCCACTAATGTTAACTTGGGGAATTAATGAGTATGTAGATGAAGCTAGTGGTAAGCGAACATATGATATGTCTCTGCAATTTCCAAATGATGATTTTAAAAATGAAAACTCTGAAAAAACAGACAAGTTTTTAGAGGTTATGAAAGCAATGGAAAAAAAGCTTAAAAATGATGCAATGGCTAACAGTAAAGATTGGTTAAACAAACCAAAGATGAGCGCTGATGTGTGTGATGCACTATGGACTCCTATGCTAAAATATCCAAAATATCCAGATGGCCACGCCTCTAGTGGAGAGTTTGATTATACTCGTCAGCCTTCACTTAGAATTAAAGTGCCAATGTGGGAAGGTGAATGGAAGATTGAACTTTATGATATGAAAGGAAACTCGCTATTTCCAAACACACAAGGACTTCTACCTACTGAAATTGTAACAAAAGGAATTACTGTTAAAACAATTATTCAATGTGGTGGACTATGGTTTGCAAATGGAAAGTTTGGAGTGACTTGGAAGTTATTTCAAGCAACTCCTCATCCAAAAGTATCACTCAAAGGCAAATGTTTAATTGTGCTATCTGAGGCTGAAAAAGCAATGCTTAAAGCAACTGCAGAAACCGAAGATGATGTAGAAATGGAGACAACTAAAGTTCCTGTAGTATATGCTGAAGATTCAGACGAGGAAGAAGTTGTTCAAGAACAACCAGTTGTAATTTCAAAAAAAGTTGAAGCTGTAGAAAAAGTAGTACCAGAATCAGTGCCAGTACCAGTCCCAGTACCAGTCCCAGCACCAGCACCAGTACCAGTACCAGAACCAGATGTAGATGTTGAAGCAGAACCAGAACCAGTTGTTGTTGCGGAAACGGACACAACTGTTAAGAAGAAGGTTGTGCGTAAGAAGCCAACTGCTTAAGTCAATAAGACCGTTAAATATCTTTAAATATAATGTTAAAATGAATATCTGCTCGTAGAGTAATATTATAAACTTTTTTCATATTAATTAATGGTATTCCTTGTTTTTTTATAATATAGGTTTGTTGTTTAATAATTTTTAATTCATTAACGGGTATAATATACATTTTTTCACCAATACTAATATCTATATTCTTAAAACTTATAATATCATAAATATTG
>RGVD01000442.1 GCA_010027395.1 Bacteroidota bacterium | reverse complement strand
AAAGAGGAATTATAGTTTCAACATTTTTAATAATCGATTGTTTATTTGATTTGTTATTTCGGCTCCTGTTTCCCCTAGTTTTCCTAATATTAATGAGGTATTAATTGTTGCAATTTTACTTATTCTAATAACTGAAGTTACTTTTAATTTGTTTTGGTCATTGGGGTAAACAACAAAATCAAACTCATTCATGTTTTCAATTTTTGATGTTATAAAACAGAGAACAATATCTTCTTTTCCTGCAAACAGAACCATTGCTGGTCTTCGTTTGCTACCGCTTAAATCTGTGAACGGAAAAAGAGTTAATACGATGTCGCCCTTTTTCATTTATAATTCTCGATTAAATCAAGATCTGTATACAAATCTGGTTCTTCTTGCAAAAAGTTAAAAGACCCACTATTTGAAACCAAGTGATGAATACCTTCGGTTAACAAGTTTTCATCTATTTTGGCTAACAGAAACTCAGCAAAGTCGTTGATTTCTTTAACCTTTTCTAAAGGCAATTTGTTCATACTATTTATGGTGTCTCTTATTAATGTTTCCTTAGTCATAATACATACAATTTTAGTAATTTTGAATTACAAAAAAAAGTAATTTTTGAGTTGATTTTGCCATTGCAGGAGAGAGTCCCGCAATAACATATTCATGTTTGTCGTGCGAAAAATGTTTCGCCATTACAATTTTACAATCACCCTAGCAATGGCCTTTGCGCAATTTTCCCCATCCATGGCCGCAGAAACAATACCTCCCGCATATCCGGCACCTTCGGCACAAGGGTAAAGTCCTTGAATTTGAGTGTGCTCAAAAGTATCGCGGTGTCTTGGGATTCTTACGGGAGAAGAAGTGCGAGACTCGGTGCCCACCAAAACGGCTTCGTTTGTATAGTAACCTCTCATTTTTTTACCAAATTCTTGTAGGGCTCCCCTCAAACTTTTGTGCACAAATTCAGGCAACACATCATCCAATTTTCTACTTACAATACCAGGCAGATAAGAGCAATCTGGAAGGCTTTGAGAGTGTTTTTTATTTACAAAATCAACCACCCTTTGAGCGGGTGCTTTCAGGTTTTTCTCAGCCTTATCAAAGCAGTTTTGCTCTACAGAAGCTTGAAACATCATGACTGCCAAAGGGCCATGTTTTTCAAAGGCTTTTAAATCGGACAATTCAACCGAAACCACCATGCCACTATTGGCATAAGGGTTGTTTCTTTTGGATGGACTCCAACCATTTACCACAATCTCACCGGTATTGGTCATGGCG
>RGVD01000441.1 GCA_010027395.1 Bacteroidota bacterium | reverse complement strand
ATTAGAAAAAAATTGAAATTTTAATAGTTATTATTGATATAATAGTATAGTATGTCATGTACCCAAATTGAAGATATTATTACTAGTACATCTCCTTTTAAAATTGAAGTGGAACATCCTGTCGCTGTTAACAACTTTAATAAGAATATTGAACCAAATCAAAATAAACTTAATTTGTTTGTTGAAGAGTTCATTTCACATAAATTTACATCTTTAACTGATATAGAGACAATTTATACACAATTGAAAAGAAAGCATAGACTTGGTCCATCTAAATCAGATATTCGTACTACATATCAAACAAATTTTAAGTCTAGTAAGATTTCCCAACTTTTAAAACATTGGATGATTAAATCTTCTGTTCGTTCTCAATCTGGTGTATTGGTTGTGACAATTACATTATCGCCACATAAGTTTAGTTGTAAATATGATTGTGCATATTGTCCTCAAGAAACAGATTTAAATGGAAAGCATACCCAACCTCGTTCATATCTATCAAATGAACCAGCTATGTTAAGGGCAATTCAAGAGAACTTTGATGTCAGAGGACAATTTGTGAATAGGGTTAAATCTTACAAGCACACTGGTAATATTGATACCACTGATACAAATAGTAAAAAGATGGAAATTATTTTGTCTGGAGGTACTTGGGAAAGTTATCCCAAGGATTATAGGGAGCAAGTAATGTTGCAACTTTATTGGTCTGCAAATACTATTTCAAACGAACGTCCTCAAAAAACTCTTGAAGAAGAAATTAGAGAAAATGAGACAGCCGAATATCGTATTATTGGATTAACAATTGAAACTCGACCAGATAATATTACACCTGAATCTATTCGTGATTATTGTCGTTGGGGTGTTACTCGTGTCCAAATTGGTGTACAACATTATAACGATGAAATTCTAAGAAAGTTAAATCGTAAATGTTATACTAAAGATACTATTCGTGCTATTGCATTACTAAAACAATGTGGTTTTAAAATTGTTGTGCATTTAATGCCTGACCTTCCTGGTTCTAGTCCAGAACTAGATAAATGGATGTTTGACCAAGCAATTGACAGACAAGAACTACAATTTGATGATGTTAAAATTTATCCAACTGCTGTATGTAAATCATCAGATCCAAATTTAATTGTATCCAGTAAAATTGCTGAATGGTACAAAAATGGAACATTTACGCCATATTCTGAGCAAAATTTTGATACACTAATTGATGTTTTGACATATTATAAAAAGCGAATTAATCCTTGGGTTAGAATTC
>RGVD01000045.1 GCA_010027395.1 Bacteroidota bacterium | reverse complement strand
TGTCCTCTCCAACTTTCTTAATCAATTTATGAAGTGCTTTCAGTTCTTGTTTGCTTGGTTCTTCGTTGCCAACTAACAATGCATTATCATTGTAGAACAATCGCCAAAGTTTTTTCAAGAAACGATGAACCCCTTCTATGCCTTGGGTGCTCCAAGGTTTGCTTTGTTCCAATGGGCCTAGAAACATTTCATACAAACGCAAAGTATCTGCTCCATATTCTTCGATGATATCATCTGGAGTTACCACATTGTATTTAGACTTGGACATTTTCTCGACTTCACTTCCACAGATATACTTTCCACCTTCTAAAATGAATTCGGCATCTTTATAATCATCTCGCCAATTTTTAAATGCATCAATATCTAATTCATCATCTTTAACAAAACTAATGTCAACATTGATTTTAGAAAATCCATGACCATTTTGTGTTTTCCAACCTATTTCATCAACTAATTTCTTTTCTTCAAAACTGAAATTTTGGTATAAATCATCAATAAAAACACTTTCTGATAATTTTTTCATTATAGAATGTGAAATGAAAATATTTTTATTAAGACTGACAGGTTGTTCTTTGAAATCCCAAATAATCAATCTGTATACAAAACTACTTCTTCCCTGTATCATCCCCTGATTAATCAATTTCTTGGCAGGTTCATTTACAGATATCAAGCCCATGTCATACAAGAACTTTGTCCAGAAACGCACATACAACAAATGGCCTGTGGCATGCTCGCTACCACCAATGTATAAATCTACTTGTTTCCAATAATCCTTGGCCACATTGCCTATAAACTCTTCGGTATTTTTATTGTCCATGTAGCGCAAAAAATACCATGAACTGCCCGCCCATCCTGGCATGGTAGATAACTCATAATCGTATTTACCTTGGTATTTCCAGTTGTTGGCCCTTGCCAATGGTGGTTCACCATCTTCTGTAGGCAGGTATTTGTCTACTTCAGGCAATATCAATGGCAATTCGCTTTCATCAATGGTATAGGGCAATCCGTCTTTGTAATACACCGGGATTGGCTCTCCCCAATAGCGTTGACGGCCGAAAATAGCATCACGCAAACGGTAATTGGTTTTACCTTTTCCAATGCCACGTTTTTCAATCTCTTCAATCGCACGTTTGATGGCATCTTTCACCGACAAACCATTTAGGAATGATGAATTGATTAATATACCTTCTTTGGCATCGAATGGTTCTAATAATTGGTTATCCTTATTTTCAGACGCATAATTATGCGTCTCTACGGATTCGGGGGTGGCGGGTATAACCACCTGCGGAATGGGTAAATTAAAATGTTTGGCAAATGCAAAATCACGGGTATCATGGGCTGCTACGCCCATTACTGCGCCCGTACCATAACCAGCCAACACATAATCGGCCACCCATATAGGTACTTCTTTTTCGGTAAATGGGTGTATGGCATACATACCCGTAAACTGCCCACTAATACGTTTCACATCTGCTTGTCTATCTCGCTCACTGCGGTTCTTAGCTTCTTCAACGTATGTAGTAACATCATCCATGTAATCGGCATCAACTAATTCACTCAGCATGTCGTGCTCGGGGGCAATAGCTATAAAACTCACTCCAAAAATGGTATCAGGGCGGGTGGTAAAAACCTCAATTGATAGGGTGGTATTTTGAATTTTAAATTCAACAGATGAACCTACACTTTTCCCAATCCAATTTCTTTGCGCTTCTTTGATACTTTCGGTCCAATCTAGCTCATTTAGATCTTGCAATAATCGCTCAGCATACGCTGAAATTTTCATACTCCATTGCTTCATCAATTTGCGCTCAACAGGATGTCCTCCTCGCTCGCTTACACCATCTTTTATCTCATCATTACTGAGAACCGTCCCCAAGGCTGGACACCAATTAACATAGGTATCACTTAAATAGGCCAAACGAAAACCTAGTAATATTTTTTGTTTCTTTTCTTCGCTAAACTGTTTCCATTCATCGCCTGTGAAGGTTGCAAAATCCATTTCGATGCCACCATTCAAAATGGTATCATCTACTCCATGAAATCCTTTTTTCTCAAATATCTTTACAAGGGTTTCAATGGGTTCCGCTTTATCTGTTTTGGGGTTATACCAACTATGAAACAATTTGATAAAAATCCACTGTGTCCATTTGTAATAATCCGAATTTGAAGTACGCACTTCGCGGTCCCAATCATAACTAAAACCAATTTTATCTAACTGCTCCCTATAACGCTTGATGTTTACTTCTGTAGTGATTGCTGGGTGTTGCCCTGTTTGAATTGCATATTGCTCCGCAGGTAATCCAAATGCATCATAACCCATAGGGTGAAGCACATTATAGCCTTTTAGTCTTTTGTATCTTGAATAAATATCAGAAGCTATATAACCCAATGGATGACCCACATGCAAGCCAGCGCCACTTGGATATGGGAACATATCTAAAACATAATATTTAGGTTTTGAAGTATCTTCCTTTACATTATAAATTTTGTTATCGGCCCAAAATTGCTGCCATTGTTCTTCAATTTGTTTGTGGTTGTATTCCATATTCTTGTTTTTGTAGGGCTTCACCCTACTTTCGATTAATTACGCCCTTTCAGGGCTTAACCATGATTTAAGGCAATAGCGGCAAAAGTATAATTCACAGTTGCTAAAACAAAACTGTGGACTTCTTTTATTGTCAAGCAAGAGCAAAATACTATTTTCGCTTTCGTTTATGATGGATTCAACCAAAAATATTATAAAGAAAAGAGCTATATCCTATTTTTCAGCAACAGCAAGTATCACACTGGTATTGTTGATGTTAGGTCTAATAGGCTTAATATTAATCCAAGCTACTAAACTCAAAAATCAAATTAAAGAAAATATGGTATTAAGTATTTTCCTAAACGAAAATACTGAACAAACATCCATAGATGAGATAATGATTGAGTTGAAGAAAAGCAACTATTGCAAAAGTGTTAATTTTATTTCAAAAGAGACAGCCGCAGCAGAGTTTAGCAGAGAGGTTGGAGAAGATTTTGTGGGATTCCTCGGGTATAATCCACTTCGCCCATCCATCGAAATTAGGTTGCAAGCCGAATTTGCTACTAATGCTCAAATAATAGAAATAAAGTCTAAATTCGTAAACAATAAAGCCGTTGCGGAGGTTTCGTATCAGCAAAACATTTTTGAACAAATAGATGTAAATTCCAAAAACATCATGGGTATTTTGGTTGGTTTGACTATATTTTTCTTCCTTATTTCTATAGCCTTAATCAATTCAACAGTGAGATTAAACTTATATGCACAAAGGTTTTTGATTCGTAGCATGAAATTGGTTGGAGCCACTCACGGATTTATTACTAAACCATATTTGGTTAAAGCATGCTTTAATGGATTATATGGAGGAATAACAGCATCGATACTTCTAGGCTCATTACTTTTTTGGTTGCCCAACCTTGTAATAGGTATTGATGCTTTATACGATTCGGCACAACATTTCGTTTTATTTGTTTTTTTAGTTTTATTTGGAGTGATAATAAGTTTGATAAGCACATGGTATAGTGTAAACAAATATCTGAAAATGAAGCTTGAAGACCTATACTAATGGGAGTATGATTTGATATGTCCCAATTATTTGGAAGTATAATTTAAATCTCAGGGAATATTTTTTTGATTTTGCAATATTTAAAATAATAATCAATAATAAAATGAACGAAATAAAAGCACCTAAAAAAACAGAAACATCAAAACAAGATGGCTCTTTTGTATTTGGAAAAGAAAACTACCAATTGATGATATTGGGTTTTGTTGTGATTATAGTTGGCTTTATGCTTATGTATGGCACTACAGATATTTTCGATTTCAGAAAATTGACATTAGCGCCAATAGTGGTGCTTACTGGTTTTGTGATTGAAATTTTTGCCATCATGCGCAAGCCTAAAGACTAAATCTGGGTGCTTTCGAAGATTTCAAAACATTAAATTAGGCCAATAAATGACTACACTCCAAGCCATTATCTTATCTATTGTAGAAGGATTGACTGAATATTTGCCTGTTTCATCCACAGGTCATATGATAATTACAACGGCTATCTTAGGCATGCAGCCTGATGATTTCGTAAAGTTCTTCACTGTAAATATTCAGCTTGGTGCCATACTTTCGGTAGTGGTTCTATACTTCCAGCGCTTTTTCAAATCATTAGATTTTTATTTCAAGTTATTTGTAGCATTCATTCCTGCTGCGGTTCTTGGTATTTTATTAAATGACCTGATTGATAGTTTGCTTGAAAGCCCTACAACAGTAGCCTTGGCATTATTAATGGGTGGTTTCATTTTATTATTTGTTGACAAATGGTTCAAAGCAAACGATAGTTCTTTGAGAGAGGAAAGCCCTATTACTTATAAAAATGCTTTTATTATTGGTTTGTTTCAGTGTATCTCGATGATTCCAGGTGTTTCAAGAAGTGCATCAACCATATTAGGAGGATTAACCCAAAAACTCAGCAGAAAATCGGCTGCAGAATTTTCTTTCTTTTTGGCTGTTCCCACCATGTTTGGTGCCACCGCGAAGAAGATATATGATATCATTAAAGTTCCTGAAGTAAAGGAAAGAATTTTCACCTCAGACAATATAACAATTTTGCTAATTGGCAATGCAGTTGCCTTTTTAGTTGCCATGCTTGCCATTAAAGCTTTCATTAGCGTTTTAACCCAAAACGGCTTTAAAATGTTTGGATGGTATCGCATCATTTTAGGTGGAGCTATTTTGATTCTATTAGCCTCCGGTCAAAGTTTGAGTATACTTTAATCCTACTCTTAAATTTTTATATGGATTTAGAAAATGGAGAGGTTCTGCTAATAAACAAGCCCCTGTTCTTTACCAGTTTTGATGCAGTCAACAAATTAAAGTATGCATTTGTAAAAGCGTTTAATCACCATTTCTATGAAAACGGAAAAAGAATAAGAAAATTTAAAATTGGACATGCAGGTACTTTAGATCCGCTAGCCACAGGCTTATTGATTATTTGCTATGGCAAAAAAACCAAATCAATCAATGATTTTATGGGCATGGATAAGGAATATACGGGAAGCATTTTTCTTGGTGCAACTCGCCCTTCGTGCGACAAAGAGACAGAGGTAGACCAAACCTTTGAAACATCTCAAATTACCGCTGATTTAATATACCAAACTGCCAATCATTTTCTGGGTGAACAAATGCAAATACCGCCTATCTTCTCAGCTATAAAAAAAGATGGTATTAGAGCTTATCAGAATGCTAGAGATGGTGTAGAAGTAGAAATGACAGCAAGAAAAATCAAAATTTTAGAGTTTGAAATAACCAAAATTGACATGCCATTGGTCTATTTTCGCATCGTTTGTAGCAAAGGCACTTATATTAGAAGTATTGCTTATGATTTTGGGAAAAAATTGCAAAGCGGGGCCTATCTGGATAGTCTGTGCAGAACAAAAATAGGAGAATTTGAATTGGTTAAGGCTTTCAATTTGGAGGATTTTGTACATTCGCTCCCCAAATTAGAAAAATGAGAATTTATAGAGGCTTAGATAATTTAGAAAAAATACAAAATGCTGTTGTTACACAAGGCACTTTTGATGGTGTTCATCTTGCCCATAAAATCATATTAAGTAAAGTAAAACAGCTAGCAAAAAACAAGAATGGTGAAAGTGTGGTAATGACCTTTGAACCACACCCAAGAATGGTTTTAAAACCCAACACCCATGATTTAAAACTTCTAACTACCCTTGATGAAAAAATAGAATTACTTCAAAAAGAAGGCATTCAAAACTTGATAGTTATTCCCTTTACGATAGAATTTTCTCAAATTCAATCACAAGCATTTATTAAACAAATTTTAGTAGATAAAATCGGTACAAAAACTTTGGTAATTGGCTACGATCATCGCTTTGGAAAAAACCGCGAAGGCTCCTTTGAACATTTAAAAAACTACAACAATGATTATGGATTTGAAGTCGAAGAAGTATCAGAACAATTGGTAGATGAAATAGCTGTTAGTTCAACAAAAATTCGCAAAGCTTTAAACGAAGGTAAAATCACAATAGCAGCCAAGTACCTTGGTCGAAATTATTCGATTAAAGGGACTGTTGTTAAAGGCCGTCAGCTTGGAAGAACCATAGGCTACCCTACTGCAAATTTAATTGTAGATAGCGAAAATAAGCTTATCCCTAGTGATGGAGTTTATGCAGTTAAGGTAATTGTAAATAGTAACACTTTTGGAGGAATGCTAAATATTGGAAATAATCCAACAGTAGAAGGTAAAGGTAGAAGCATAGAAGTTAACATTTTTGATTTCAGTGAAGATATTTATAATCAAAGCATCAGCATCATTTTTGTTAATAAACTTAGAGAAGAGGAGAAATTTAATGGACTTGATGCGCTAAAAACTCAGTTAGAAAAAGATAAATTGCTTGCCATTGAGGTAATCCAAAATAGCCTTTTTAATTAATTGCCTTTTAAAAAAAGGACCACATAATGAAGAAATTCGCACGAATAATATATATATCTTTTTTTGTTTTATTTGCCTTTCAAGGTTGGGCTCAGGTAGAGGAAGAACCTGACACAACCAATATATATGAGATAGATGAAAACGAAGATGAGAGTGAAGCTGATGAATATGACAGTTTAATTATTGAAAATTCTGGTCCTTATTGGGATTTTCTTCGCCCATACAGTTTTGTTTTTGATACCAGTTATGCCCCCGCACGTCAATTTTACAATATTTGGGATACGGTTACTATCAATCCCTATAAGCAGCAAATGCGCGAAATGGATGATACCGTATTAATTTCTTTAATTGATGATGGTTGCGGATTTCACCCACCTGCTATTGGAGATTTAACATCTAATTTTGGTTTCAGGAGGTGGGGCCGAAGGGCAAAATTCCATTTTGGAGTAGATGTAAAAATGGAAGTAGGGGATCCTGTTTATGCCACTTTTGAGGGAGTTATTAGAGTTGCAAAAAAGAGTGCTGATTATGGCTATATGGTTCTAATTAGGCATAATAATGGTTTAGAAACACTATGTGCACATTTTTCACAACTATTGGTTTTCAGTGGGCAACCTGTTAAGGCTGGTGATATTATAGGTCTGGCAGGAAGCACAGGCCGATCAACGGGCCCACATCTGCATTTTGAAGTAAGATTCAAAGGAGAAAAAATAGACCCAAATTTACTCGTTCATTTTCCCAGTGGTTCATTATTTAATGATACTTTACAAATTGATAAATCTTGTTTCAAGCATTTGTATGAGGTGCAGGCTGCCAAACTAAAAGCCAAGTATTCAAAGACCAAAATAAAAAGTATCAAAGCAAAAAAAGGTGACACCCTTACAAAAATTGCTAACAGATATGGAATTAGTGTTAAAAAGCTAGTAAAACTAAATGGTTATGGCAAAAACACCAAATTAAAAAAAGGACGTAGGATACGTCTTAAATAGCCTTGCATTTCATTTTCTTACTTTAATTTATTAATTTTTATTTTTCAAAAAATTAAAATTATATTGCTCGATAGAACGCATAACATATGAAAACAAAAATTTACTTATTTGCAATTGCTTATTTTACTTTATTATGTTCTTCTAAAAGTCAAATTAATACCTTGTCTCTATCAGGATTTAACAAGGATTTAATCGTTAATGGCAGTGGTTCAGCCTCTGCTTCAGCTCTTACATTTGATGCAGCAAACTATGCATTTGTTGCTCAAGATTATCCTGGTGTTTCAACTTGTTTTTTACCTAATTCAGGATATTTGAATAGTGCTTTAACTGCAGGATTATCTTTTCAGTTAGGTAATTACTCAACTAATAATGCCATGCATATTAATTCAACAACTGGCTCAGGTGCACTAAATCTAACCAGCCCTCAATCTATAACTGATTTATATGTTTTGTGGTGCAGTGGTTCTGGAACAAGTGTGGCAGATGTTGTTGTAAATTTTACAGATTTAACCTCCCAAACTTTTTCTGGAAATACAATTGCCGACTGGTATGGAAACACACCGAGTGTTACTAATATAGGCAGGGTAAATGTCTCTACTGGAGCTGTTGATGCTTGTGCTTCGAATGGACCTAATTTTTATGAATCTAAATTTACTTTATCTGCTTCAAACATATCAAAAACTGTAAGTTCTATTACAATTAATAAGACATCTGGCACAGGATATTTAGGTGTTTTTGCCATGAGCGCTTATTCTCCATTGGTTTTATCAAAACCATTAGCCTTCCCAATACCAAGTTTTTATGCTCCTGACACAGTTTGGATTAATAGTCCTCAAACCATAATTAATACTAGCGTTAATCATACTCGCGTATATTGGAACCTGCCTAAAGAAGCAACTTTGCAGAATGGATCTTTTAGATCATGTTTCACCAATTCGGCTAATATCCCAAACGATTCAATCCCTAACAGATGTAATATTGATACCGCAAAATATTATGACAATTTTACCTACACCTTTAATCGTCCTGGTTTATGGTTGGTTCGTCTAACAGCTGTTAACGCATTAAAGCGAGATAGTTTGAGAGATAGCATCGAAAAGTGGATATATGTAGACACACCTAGCAGAAAACCTAAAGCTAGTTTTATTGCATTTAAAAAAGTAGTTGGCGTCTCAGATTTCACAAATCTATATGATCTAAGCAATTATGGACCTAATAGTTGGAATTGGTGGTTCAGCCCAGGATGCAACAGATGCACACAAACTACACTAGGATATGGAAACAATTTAATTCTTCCAAACAGTGACCCAAATCCAATATTTTACGCCAAAGATCCAGGTGTATATGACATTTGTATGAGGGCAGGCAATGTGCGCGGATTGGATACAATTTGTTCAAAACAATATATTTCAGTTGTAAATTCATACAAATTATGTAGCACAAATTTATTAAACCTTACAGATACCGCTGGGCTAATTTTTGCCACGAATGGGCCTATTCAATCCTACGATAGATCACTCATTACTAATGCTTGCCAAGGAGCTCTCATAAACCCTTGTGCTGATTCTATTTATTTATTTTTAGAGAGGATAAAACTATACCCCGGTGATAGTGTAGATGTATTTGATGGAGCATCATCTAGTGGACGCAAATTAGCAAGCTTTGGAGGTACATCTCTAGCTGGAGTTCCACTTGCTATCCGGAATCTAAAGGCTGGCCGTCAAGCGTATGTAAGATATAGAATACAAAATGCCGCAAACCCAACAGGATATGATAGTGCAGGATTCTCTTTAAGATGGTCATCAAGGCCAGCAAGCTATAGAAAACCTGTTGCTAATTTTAAATTACCAGATACTTTATATTCTCAAGCCCCATTGGTTTACGAAAATAAATCAACGGGAGATTTAGCTCAATATAGTTGGGATACGGATGGAAATGGAACCTTTGGAAACCCTAACCAAACACCCTTGAATGATAGTACAACTCTCCAACCTACTAGAACATTTGTGATAACTACAGCCGCTTTACGTAGAATTTGTTTGGCAGTATATAACTGTGTTGGTAGCGATACCGTATGCAAGAATGTGATGTTCTTACCTATTCAAAATGCTCCAAAAGCTAGATTTGAAATAAGCAAAAGAACTGGGTTTGTAACAGATACTTTTAGACTATTTGATAGAAGTTTAAACGGTCCCAACCAATGGAAATGGTATGTTACTCTAGGGGGTGTTCCCAATACAGCCAAGGTTAATCCAAGTGATATAGTAACTGGCCAAAATCCGATTATCCAATTTAAACAAGCAAAAAAATACACCATACATTTATGGGTAAAGAACGACAGAGGTACTGATTCAACTATGTATTTAGACTATGTAGATGTAGGGTCTTATGATCAACCAAATGTTGTTAATTCGGGCGATGCCACAAATGGTATAGGTATATCAAGAGTTATTTTGAATGGTGGTGGAATTGATATGACATTTCCAAATCCTTATAGTCCAAAATCAGAATATATAACTGGAACTTCTAACCCATTTGGAAGATTTTATAAAGGAGTTAATTACTCAGTAACTGTTCAGAGACCAGGTAATAATGCATATGCTGATTATAAAGTATGGGTTGATTTTAATAGAAATGGTAGTTTTGATGCGAGTGAAGAAATCTTATCAAAAAAGAATAGCACAAATGTGATTGAGACAGGAAATACTTTCAGCATTAAAAATGATCAAGTATTGGGTACCATGAGAATGAGAGTTGGTGTTGGATTAAGTAATGCCAACCCATTATTAAATTACTCGGTAACTTATATGGGATCATTCAAAGATTTTGATATTTTATTTGATGTTGATACCATTCAACCTGTAATTGCATTGAAGGGTAAAGTTAGGATTGAAACTGAAATCAATCAACCTTATGTTGATCCTGGAGTGACAGCTACAGATAATTTAGAAGGCGATATCAGCTCTAAATTTGAAACCATTGGAACAGTAGACATCACCAAAACAGGTCCAAACTACATAAGTTATATTGTAAGAGATTTGTATGGCAATTTAAGCGATACTGTTAGACGAACTGTTTTTGTAGTGTTAAACCAAAGAGGTCCAAAATTGACTTTAAATGGTGGTAATCTGCGTATGTTGGTAAATACAAAATTTAATGAGCCTGGCTATACTGCCACTGATAATTTAGGCAATGACATAAGACAATTGGTTCAAAAAAGTACAGATTTGGATACGACTCAGGTGGGTACTTATAACATTTTATACAATATTACTGATGCAGACGGTTTTAGTGTATTGCGAAACCGCACTGTAACTGTAATAGATAGCCTAGCACCAAGTATTGTAGCCAAAAAAAATCCGTATATACAGCAAGTAAATACAGTTTTTGATGCCTTAAGTAAAAGTGTTGTTTCAATAACAGACAATTATCAAAAACCGTTGCGTAATTCTGACATTAACGTTTTGGGAGAGGTAAACGCAAATAATATTGGAACTTACAATTTGATTTACACAGCTGTAGATAGTTTCGATAATTTTGCTAATCCATATTTACTAGAAGTGCAAGTAAAAGATTTAATCCCGCCAACTATCTCGTTAAAAGGAGAAAATCCTTTGAGTTTAGAGGTGAATGATGAATTCTCAGACCCAGGATATACACTTAAAGATAACTATTGGCCATTAAATGCCTTAAATGTAAAAACAAAATCAACGATAGATAGTAAAAAATTAGGAACAGGCACCATCGAATACACAGTAACAGATGGGTCTGGTAATTCAGCTACCATAACAAGAAGTGTAAATGTGGTTAAAAAACGTAAACCAATTATCACTTTGATAGGTTCGCCTTTGTTAAGTATTCACCGTTTTGAAAATTATAAAGACCCAATGGTAAACATTCAAGACAATTTTTATGCAACTAGTGTGTTACAACCCTTATTGGTAATTGACTCGGGTAATTTTACCACACAATTACCTGGCACCTATTTATTAAATTATTATTTAACCGACCCTAGTGGCAACTCAGCACAACCAGTTAGTCGCCAGGTAGAGGTATTAGATGATTTTACTTCGGTAAATGAACTAAAAACTGGTACAGTGAAAATGTTCCCTGTGCCAACTAATAAGCTATTAACAATAGAGTTAAATACCAAAGAAAATATCGAACAAGTGAGGGTATTTGATGTGTTTGGCAAAGAAATTCAAAATGTGAAGTTGAATATTGCAGGAAGCAAGGCAGAATTGGATATGGAAGGCAAAGCTGCCGGAATTTACCTATTAAGTATTGAAACAGAAACGAACACTTATGCCAAAAAGTTTAATGTGGTCAAATAGTAAATCAATCAAAAAACGCTATTCATTTTTGAATAGCGTTTTTTTTTACAAATAGACAATATGAGAAAAATATCAGTCAAGAAAATAATAATTGTACTAGGTGTCATCTTAGTTCTCATTCAGTTTTATAGCCCACAACTAAATAATGGAACTGCGCTTGGAGGAAACGATTTTACACATACAATGTCAGTTCCGAATGATGTAATGCAAATATTAAAAACGAGTTGTTTTGATTGCCATTCAAATCATACAGATTATCCTTGGTACAGTAAAATTCAACCAATAGGTATATGGTTAGCAAATCATATTGACGAAGGCAAAAGAGAATTAAACTTTTCGGAATTCAATACATATAAAGCTAAGCGGAAAAGACACAAATTAGAAGAACTAGTAAAGGAGGTTAAGGAGCATGAAATGCCATTAAGTTCCTACACAATTATTCATAAAAATGCCGTTTTAACAAATGAGCAAGCACAACTATTAATTAATTGGGCGGATAGCGCCTATCAGCTCATTCCCTTAGACAGTAATAATCATAAATAGAGATTAATCTATCCATTTATACCCTCTTAAAAACTCATCAACCAACATCCTTTTCTTACCTTCCAATTGAAGTTCATTTACCAAAATGTAACCATCGGAACAAGCAAATTTCAAATAGGTTTTTCCATCAGAAAATGCTTTACCAAAATCATTTTGATGTCCAATAATCTCATTGCTAGCCTTGAAAATTTTAATTACCTTAGCATGAAGTTGGGAATGAGCTGCTGGATATGGGCTTAATCCTCTAATTAGGTTATAAATGGATGAACAGCTCTTAGACCAATCTATTTGACAGTCTTGCTTAAAAATTTTAGGGGCAAGTTTACCTGCAAATTTTGGCTGAGCCTCCGTTTGATAATTACCTTTTTCAATCATTTCAAGTGATTTAACAACGACTTCAGCACCCACTTGCATTAAAGTATCATGAAGTTCTCCGGCAGAAGTACTCTCCCCTATTTCAACTTCTTGCTTCAATAGTATATCACCTGTATCAATTTCATGTTTCAATAAAAAGGTACAAACCCCTGATTTGGTATCACCATTAATTATGGCCCAATTGATAGGAGCGGCACCTCTGTAATCAGGTAAAAGTGAGGCATGCAGGTTTATCGTACCATATTTAGGCATGCTCCAAACTACCTCGGGTAACATTCTGAAAGCAATGACAACTTGTATATCTGCATTAATTTCCCTCAATTCAGAAATAAATTGTTCATCTCTAAGTTTTTCGGGTTGAAGCACTTTTAAATGGTGATCAAGAGCATACTTTTTTACCGCAGATTGCTGAAATTGCATACCACGACCTGCTGGCTTGTCGGGCATGGTAACAACAGCAGCAACCTCATGTCCTGCTTTGATAATGGAATCCAATGCCATTACCGAAAATTCGGGTGTTCCTAAAAAAACTATCTTCACTATTTATATTTTAGGCAAATTAATTGTTAAAGATTTGGTAATACAACCATGCAAATCATATTTTGCAACAAAATGCAAGTGCTCCGCAAAATATACTACTTTATACCTGCCGAATGGCGATATACCGCAAGAAAAATTTGGTTCCTTCCTCATGATATTTGGTTTTCTATTAGGAATAAAAACGAATTACTACCTCCCAAAGGTATGATATTTATTGGATCAGGTGATTTTTTGGCCCAAGGGAATAGGTATCTAAAATTCTTTACCGAGTTGGGAGGATTAGCGCCAAGTCACCATGTCTTAGACATTGGATGTGGCATAGGTAGAATGGCCATTCCATTAACAAAATATTTAAACGAAAAAGGTTCATACAATGGATTTGATATTGTTAAAAAAGGTATTGATTGGTGTGATAAAAACATTTCAAGTCGCTATAAAAATTTCACTTTTACATGTGTGGACCTGCAGAACGATTTATATAAATCAAATGGCGATAAGGCCTCGCATTTCGTATTTCCTTATGCAGAAAATAGCTTCGATTTTATCATCCTTACTTCTGTATTTACCCATATGATGCCTGATGAAATCAAACAATATTGTGCCGAAATTTCAAGGGTATTGAAAAATGGAGGAACTTGTTTTGCTACCTTTTTTGTGCTTGATGAGGAGTCTGAGAGATTAATGGAAGAAGATAAAAAATTCTACTTTAAACATGATTATGGCTATTTCAAACTG
>RGVD01000440.1 GCA_010027395.1 Bacteroidota bacterium | reverse complement strand
CAGTGGCATGTTTATCTATGCCACCTTAACTGATGATGATAAGCAAAAACAAGAGTTTGAACAGAACTACCGTATCTATTCATTGCCTATACCGCAAAAGGTAAGCTTTGCAGGTGTTAGCATTCCTCTTAAAGAATATGATGTGGCCGAGCGCTACGACCGTGAAATATTGACCAATGTATATTGGCAATCGCAAACCTTAATGCTTTTGAAACGCAGCCAAAGGTTTTTGCCCACTATTGATGGAATATTAAAAGAAAACAATATCCCCGCTGATTTTAAATACTTGGCTATGGCCGAAAGTGGATTGCAAAATGTGAGTTCCCCTGCAGGCGCTGCAGGCTTTTGGCAGTTTTTAGACAAAACCGCTAAAAGGTATAAACTGGATGTAAACGAAGATGTGGATGAACGCTATCACCTTGAGAAGGCCACACAGGCTGCTTGTTTATACTTCAAAGAAGCTTACGCCATATTTAATGATTGGGCTTTGGTGGCAGCAAGTTATAATATGGGTATTGAAGGCGTGAGAAGACAAATGCAAAACCAACAAATGAAAAGCTATTTTGATTTATATTTAAATGTGGAAACCGCCCGTTATTTATTCCGTATCATTGCCATTAAGGAGATATGTGAAAACCCGACAAAGTTTGGTTTCTATATCCCACAAAACCATTACTACAAAGAAGTGCCAAGTGTTAAAGTAAAAGTAGATTTGAGTATTTCACAATTAAGTGAATGGGCCCTACTGAACCCTTGGTTGCGTAAGGCTTATATCAATGTAACACCTGGTAAGACGTATTATATTGCCTTACCTAAAGATAGAATTATGCAAAGCGAATTGGCTAGCAAGGTTGTTAACGATACCCTTAGTCTAAGTCAAACCTCATTGGGTGATATGCCCAAAGAAGATCTTATGCCTATTATAGAACATAAGGTAGAGAAGGATGAGAGCATTGAAAGCATAGCCATTAAATATGCTGTGAAACCTGAGGACATTTGCACTTGGAATAACTTGAAAGCAAAACAAAAATTAGTTCCAGGCACTGTTCTTAAGATAAATAAGACCAAGGCAGAGGATGAGTAAGCAGACTTCTTCTAACTTTCCGCTGGTTCGGATTTGCAATCCGAATCATATACTAAAAGGATTTGTAATCCGATTTTTTGATTTCAATTTCATGAAACAAATCTATTTAATGGCAATTAGGATGCGCATTACAAATGCTCATAATAGATAAGTGCGGTTTGCAAAACCTCACTAGCTGAGA
>RGVD01000439.1 GCA_010027395.1 Bacteroidota bacterium | reverse complement strand
CTTGGTAACACTACTATAATCGGAGCATAATTAGGAGATAAAATGGGTATAACAAATTTTGAAGGTTTTGAGGGATATTCATCATATAAAGACGTTTCTACAACACTTAATATGCCTTCTGGAAATTTATTTCCACGTACATCAAATCTTCCTATATCTTTCGTGAGTTCCACTTTATTGTATGGACAAAATGTTACTAATAAAAATAATTTACCTAATTTAAAATTTCTCAAAGTAGACACAGCTTCATCATCCTTATATGGTGCAATTGTTAGCAACCCAATGGATGTTGGTCGCTACAATGTTAATAAGTACTTCACTCCTTTAGCTAATATTCCGTTCAAAAAAAATATTGAACATGGAGTAATAGGATTTTCTATATTTCCCGCTTTACCAAGTGGTGGAACATATGGCGATTTAGGTAACGAAATAGAATTTACGCCTATAGCTTTGTTAACAGATAGTAATTATTTACCAGGATTAGTATTATCGCTCAATAGTAGTGGACAAGTCATACTGTCTCATTATAATTCTAGCACTCTTTTTGCTACTAATAGAACAGATATGTATCATAACGACTCTCCATACGGAATAACTTTATTTAACGTTACCAATGGTAGTAATTTTTTTGATCAATATGGAAATCCTAAAAATTTAGCAGGAAGTATAACCACTAATCTAAGCTCCAATCTTTTCAATGGTCACGAAAAACCAACGAATTATAACGATTTACTAGCACCAATTTTAGTAATCACAAAAAATACAAACAATAGAGTATATTTTAATAACTGGAATTATATTGAATTAGAATTTGACTTAAGAAATAACAGAGAACAATTTAAGATCAAAATTAATAGAAATGAAACCAGTAGCAAGATAGATGGATCTTTTGGGCCATTCATGTCTGGTTTACCGCTTGTTTCTGGAGTTGCTCAAAGTGGCACTATTTTAAATCCAGCAACTGTAACTGGTAGTGGTAATAGTTTTACTGTATTACAAGATGGAATGATAGATTTCACTGGAAATACAGGTGATTTTGGTAGAAATTATGGTTATATTAATAATATTTTGTATCTGTCGTATGCTTGGGGAGCTATATATCATGGCGGCGGTTCTTATCGTGACGGTGAAAATGAAGTATCTTACTTAAGACTTAAATTACCAGTAAGAAAAGGTACAAAAATAAGCGGATACACCGATTCCATTTATCATTACTCAGTCACCGCATCAGTAACTAATTATCAACCAAGAAGTAGAACTTTATCAAATATTGCTTTTGGTCAAATGAAA
>RGVD01000438.1 GCA_010027395.1 Bacteroidota bacterium | reverse complement strand
CGAAAACATCTGTTCAAGTTTTTGATAATTCATAGTATATATTTCGAAAAAAAGAAATGTATTCCTCAATTATGAAAAGCACTTGTATAATTCTAGCACTTTTTGCCTTAACCGCATTATCTTCATGTGAAAAAGAAGTGACTGGTTCAAATAATCCATCAACGTCTGATTGTCAACCTACTCAAATGCCACAGCAGGTTAGATCCCTAAACTTAATAAATCCTACTGCAAGTGCTGGTACTATTCCTATCATAGCCACTTTTAAACTTCTCCAAAATTTAACAACCTATAGCAATACCGCTAACTGCAAGAATAAAATACCAAACTGTGCAGTAAACCTAATTATTAAGAATACATCTGATAAAAAAGTAATATTTGACTATGTTATAAATTATACTTTTGGCACAAATACTTGGCAATATGAGGGCTTCTCATCAATGAATGCGAACGGAATAGATAGTGTGGGTATTATTTCTTCAAATTGTGGTTGGATTAGTACTTCTAATATTACTCTAACACCCGGAAACATTAGTTTTCAATAGTTGTCATTATTCATATTGCGTCAACTGATTATTTCCATTACATTGCAATGTGAAAAAATCCCTAAGCATTCTTTTATTGAGTCTGTACCTTATTTGCGGAACGGAACTAAGAGAACTAAGCAAGCTTGGTGCATTTATAAATCATTATTTTGAACATAAAGAGCTAAATCAAGATTTATCACTTATTGATTTTATAGAAATTCATTACCTGCAAAACACAAGCAAAAACAATGATTATGAAAAGGACATGAAATTACCTTTCAAGTCACATAATTGCTCTTCTCACCACATTTCAGAAAGTTCTTATTTAAGTGCCTTAAACTATCATTTACAAGAACCGATTTTCATCATTCAATGTGCTAATATTTCAAAAGATAATTCATATCTACCTTCATCATATTTATCAGATATTTGGCAACCACCCAGAGCCTAGATTTTTGCTTTTAAGAGTAGCTATTATTTCATTCTACTCTATTTTATATTCAAGAGCAAAAACTCAGATTAGGAATCATATTTACTCCAATTTTGAGCTTGCTTTTGCTTCAACAACTTTAGAAAATTCGAAAAAAAATTCATGTTAAATAACATAATAAAATTTTCAGTTAAAAATAAACTGATCATTGGATTAATGGTGTTTGGTTTGATAGTTTATGGTGCCTACCAAACTAGCAAATTGCCCATTGATGCCGTTCCAGATATTACCAATAATCAAGTTCAAATAATCACGACAGTTCCAGCGCTAGGAGCT
>RGVD01000437.1 GCA_010027395.1 Bacteroidota bacterium | reverse complement strand
AATAAATAATATTAGATATATTTTTACAATATTAATTAGTGTAACACAAATAGATATTGCGTTATTTTCGGTGCTAGTAGAACAAGTAATTGTTATTATTACAATAAAGATGCTACTTGATGAAAAAAAATTCATAAATAAAAAATCATTGTTACACAAAGAAGTTTCTATAGAAATAGATACATTAGATTCTAAAAATTAATAAAATTATTGTCATGCTAATAAAAAATTGAAATGAATTTTTTTTAATAAAGTACTAGCCTCCGCTACTAATACAAAGCAAAGCAAAACAAAACTATAAGCAACTATGGCAGAATGCGAGGTTGGCTTGGATGCCCGCATTAATGCTTTGTATGATGCTGAGACTAACGCACCTTTACTAAATGATGCAATCAATGTAGTAGTAAATACTATTCAAAAGGACATTGTTACACACACTCTTTCTAGGCATTTGAAGGCTATTATGAATAGTTGGATAAGAACGCATTCGTGGTATATTGATCATAAAATTAGAATGTCAAAGTTCGAGCATTGTCTTCATAATGTAGTCTCTAGGGAAATGAGACGTCATGTAATTGATCTTTTAAAAATACGCGATAAAGAATATGAGTATGGACTTGGAAGTTCTGTCAACGAAGACGACTTGGCTTTAGAAGTTCTTCGTGTGTCTATGTCAGAATTTACTAGTAACTATTTTTGGGATATTAACGCCAAGTTGACTGCCGAAGCAGAACGCTATCGACAAAGCAATGGAGAGTGCCTAATAGATAGAGACTTTGAAAAGACTTTTTCGTGGTTTAGCAAACGAACTATGTCAATACATTATCGTTTGCCTCATGTTGCTACAATTCCTAAGAATGTAATCCCATTAGAAGTATTGGCATTAGACTTCAAACATGACTTAAAATGGGAATGCTCTATTTGCTTGGAACTTGATTCAGTTAATCATGTTAATTTGTTTACTTCTCATTGTGTTAGAACTGCTTGTAAGCATATATTCCATATGGCATGTTTGTATGATTGTAAACGTATATACTTACAACAAAAGGAAAATCATAACAAGATGTGTGTTCCATGTCCTTTGTGCCGTGCTCCTATTTATTAGAGCCTTATGTGTATTATAATGTCTTGTATTATCTTGTTTTGTCTTGTTATGCTTTATTAAAATTGAATTACTTTTTTCTTTAGTTGACTAGTAGCCTCGGCAAAGCAAAGCGACTAAAAGTAATTAACGCTATGAATAATGACAATATTGCCAAGATTCGGGGCTTGTTTGGCACTCTTATTATTG
>RGVD01000436.1 GCA_010027395.1 Bacteroidota bacterium | reverse complement strand
ACAGTTACATTGTCCAAACAATCATCTGACTAGCCTACCAGATACACTTCCGGCGGGTCTTACAACGTTAGGTTGTCACTACAATCCGCTGACCACGCTACCCGATACTCTGCCTTTATCTCTTACAGACTTACATTGCCACAATACACAACTGACCACGCTTCCCGATACTCTCCCTGCGGCTCTTACCATGTTATATTGCTACAACAATCAGCTGACCAGGCTACCCGATACTCTGCCTTTATCTCTTAAAGAGTTATATTGCGACAACAATCAACTGTCGACGCTCCCCGATACTCTCCCTACGGGTCTTATAACGTTATATTGTTCCGGCAATAACCTCCCATACCATACAGATAATGAATCTATCCCCGATTATGTAGCCCGTGCGAAAGCAATCGCTGAGGCAGCCAGTCAAGATCACATCGTGTATAACGATTTGGTCTTTCTTTGAAGAGTTGGTTCAGACCCTTCACGTGTAGAGCGGCGGATGATGGCTTGGATATGGAGGACTCTATTTTTGACCAGATATCGCCTGAAATTTGACGGAAACAAAGCCACCAGTGACAGGTTCCAAGGGATACTATGGAAATTGCCAAAGAACGCGTCCGTGCCTGGCAGTCAGGTCCGCTGGATCTATCGTGGCTTGGACTCACAGAACTGCCTGAACTTCCTGTGAATCTTACGGAACTATTATGTCAAAACAATCAATTGACTACGCTACCCGATACTCTTCCTGCGGCTCTTACAGTCTTATGTTGTTGGAACAATCCGCTGAGAACTCTACCGAATACTCTACCTACAGGTCTTACAGGATTATATTGTTTCAACAATCGGCTGTCGTCGTTACCTGATACTCTACCTGCAAGTCTTCACGTGCTATATTGTTCCAATAATCTGCTTATCCGATTACCCGATACTCTTCCGGCGGCTCTTACACACTTAGATTGTTTCGACAATCCGCTGTTGTCGCTACCTGATACTCTGCCTGCGAATCTTACAACATTCAATTGTGAGAACAATTGGCTTCCAGAACGTGACGAATCTTTCGTAGAGATGCGGATGCGGAAGACCTTGGCGAATGTGAATATTCCGTACGAAAAAATGAAGATTGAATAGCTAAGTATATAGAATATACAATGGTGAATACCATGACTCCCATGAAAAAAGCAAGAGAACGTGTCCGCAACTGGACGTCAGGTTTTCTAAATTTAGGGCATCTTGGACTCACTGAACTGCCTGAACTTCCTGAGGGTCTTACACAGTTACATTGTCCAAACAATCATCTGACTAGCCTACC
>RGVD01000435.1 GCA_010027395.1 Bacteroidota bacterium | reverse complement strand
CTTAGATATTTTATGATTGATCATATAAAAGTTCCGATTAATATTAGGTACACTAAAACTCAAGCCGAGATGCTATTAAGAAATGCCGGGGCAAAAAATATTCGGTTTTGTGAAAGAGGAGCTGACATAGATCGATCAGAATTGGTGTATCTACAACAACCGAATGCTGAAATCCTATATGGCATTGGCGAAAATAGATTTTATTTTGAGAAATAACTGAGATTAATCCATGTGCGGAATAATTGGTTGCATCTCAGATGACTTGAGTAATTCACAAAAATTCTTGAATGACGGTTTATCACTGCTAAAAAATAGAGGACCAGATGGACAGAGAAAATTTCAACACGAAGGAGTATCTCTAGGACACTCACGACTCAGCGTAATTGATCTTTCTGACGAATCCAGCCAACCAATATTTTCTAATTCTGGCAATTCCGTGATGGTATATAATGGGATGTTGTACAATTACGGTGACTTGCAAGTAAGTCAACGTTATACTTTTCATAAGTATTTAAATAGTGATACTAAATTTTTAGTTGAATTTTTGGATACATTTGGTGTAACAAAACTTAATGAACTAGAGGGTATGTTCGCATTAGGCGTCTTCAATTTGATTTCAAATGAATTGACGTTAATAAGAGATAGATTTGGCATAAAACCACTTTATTATTTGAACCAAGGAAACTCATTCTATTTTTCTAGCACCATTAAACCTTTACTTAAAGTGATTAACCGGAAAGACGTTAACTTGGAAGTTATTGATAGCTATCTAAGATTCAACCGAATTGATGACACGGAGAATACTTTTTTTACAGGAATAAAAAAATTAATGCCAGGTAACTACCTAAAGTACAATCTAAATACTCACTTAATCAAAATTGTCAACTGGAATACATTTAACTTAACTAAGAGTCCGATGTCAGACGAGTTTAATTTTCCGAAACAACTTAGATTTACAATCTCGCAATCTATAAGCAAGCATACTATGAGCGACGTACCTGTTGGATTACTGTTATCAGGCGGTTTAGACTCCTCAATTATTGCTGCTGAAGTTTCAAAGCTTAGATCAAGTTTTTCGGAGAAAATACCAGCGTACTTTATAGATTTCAAGAATTCTAAGTATAGCGAGAGAGAATTTGCAGAGTCTGCATCAAGTTACTTTGGATTGGATTTGAAAATATTAGAAATTTCGGAGCATGAAATCGCTAAGAGACTTCCAAATAATATTCAAAGTCAAGAGGAGCCTTTTGGTGGCGTCATGACATTATGTTTAGATTATTTGTTTGAATCTGCTAAAAAAGATGGTTTGAAGGTCATGC
>RGVD01000434.1 GCA_010027395.1 Bacteroidota bacterium | reverse complement strand
TGACATTTGCCAACACGTCATTGATAGAAACAAAGTAATCGAAGTTAGATCAATTACATTAGCAGCAGCACTATATCCAGCTAATGGCGGAACTGAACCAGAAAGACTACCGATAATCGTGCCGTACGATGTTTTCCTTTTCATGAATGTATATACAATCACATATAAAACCATGCCTAGTAGCCCCAAAAGAGCTGTCAGAGCATTAACTTGTATAAGTAGTATTACAAAACCAATAACACCAAGAGTGATTGCATAATAAACTGCATTTCGAACTGATATACGACTCATGACTAAAGCGCGGTTTTTAGTTCGGGCCATGTATTTATCTATGTCTCTGTCAAAAATATTATTCAAAACACAACTAGAAGCCACAACTAGTGATGTACCGATTATTGCCCAAAGTAGTCTAGGTAAATTAAAATCACTGTGAATTGTGCCGACCATAAAGCCGGCTATAAGAGTTAGAATGTTACCCCTGATTATTCCGGGCTTTGTTAAAAAATAATAGTCTTTTATCACTCGTGGTTAAGCTCATCTTTAATAATTTTTGAATCTGAATGATTCATATTGTAATCTAGGTTATTCATTATCCAAATTGATCCAAATATTATTATCAGTACTACTAAAACGGCAAATACAAATACGGTTACATTCCACCTCGGCTTACTCTCTCTGCCGAGATGAAGGAAAAATATCAATTGTACGAAAAGTTGAATCACTGCCAGCCCAGCTATGATAACGATAATTTGATTAACAGAAGTGTAAAGTTTTTGTGTCACAAGAAAGTAAGCTAATAGCGTCAAAATCAGCGACAGGATAAAACCTGTTATATATGTAATAATAGTGCCTGAGGCAACATCGTAATCACTAGAAACTACATGTTTTTTCATATTACCCCCATAAGATAAACCACTGTAAAAATAAATATCCAAATAATATCAAGGAAGTGCCAGAACAAGCTGAGAAGAGCCAAACGCTTAACGCTAAATTCTTGGATACCTTTTTTGTATATTTGATAAGATACTACAATCATCCAAAATAGCCCGACAGTAATATGTAAGCCATGCGTGCCAACAAGAGTGAAATAAGAAGACAAGAAGGCACTCTGGCGCCAACTATGGCCTTCAATAACTAGCTGTCTGAATTCATAAAGTTCCATTAGCAAGAAAGAAAGTCCAAGCAAAAATGTAGCAACAAGGGCATAAAGTGCTATATTTTTCTGCTTCTTTCTGGCATAGAGCATTGCCATACCGCAAGTAAAGCTTGAGGTTAGCAATAATAATGTTTCAGCCAAAATGTAAGGCATCGAGAATATAT
>RGVD01000433.1 GCA_010027395.1 Bacteroidota bacterium | reverse complement strand
AACCATCTTTTCAACTTCTTCTTTACTTAGTTTGTTTGAACTATTTGAAATAGTAATTTTCTCAGATTTACCTGTACTCTTTTCTACAGCCGATACTTGAAGGATACCATTTGCATCAACTTCATATGTAATTTCAATTTGAGGTGTACCACGAGGCATTGGCGGAATTCCACTAAGTTGGAATTTACCAAGAAGGTTGCAATCTTTTGTCATCTTTCTTTCTCCTTCAAATACACAAATTGTTACACCAGGTTGATTATCAGTTTGTGTTTTCTTTGTTGGAATTGTTGTTCCTCTAGGAATGAGAACTGTCATCATACTACCAGATGTTTCTACACCTAGTGATAGTGGATTTACATCAAGAAGAAGAATACTATCAGTCTTTTCATCTCCATTTCCGGCTAGAATTGATGCTTGAACAGCTGCACCATATGCAACAGCTTCATCTGGATTAATACTTTGGCATAGTTCTTTACCATTGAAGAAACTACTTAGAAGTTCTCGGATTTTAGGAATACGTGTTGAACCACCAACTAATACGATTTCATTTACTTCAGATTTGCTTACTTTTGCATCTTTAAGTACTTGTTCAACGGGAGCCATTGTTTTTTGAAATAAATCACTGCATAGACTTTCAAATTTAGCTCTTGTTAATACAGAAGCAAAATCAATTCCTTCATGAAGAGAATCAATTTCGACACTAGCTGATGTTGCATTTGATAGAGTTCGCTTGGCTCGTTCTGCTGCTGCAGCAAGACGACGAAGTGCCTTTTTATTATCTGATAAATCTACTTTGTTTTTTGTTTTAAATTCTTTAATAAAGTGTTCAACAATACGTTGGTCTAAATCAGCACCACCTAAATGTGTATCACCACCGGTTGCTTTGACTTCAAAAATACCATCGTCGATGGTAAGAAGTGAAACGTCATGTGTACCCATGACTAATTGTTATCGATAGGCTCTTTATCCTATCTTCTTATAGTTTCCTATAAGTTCAGACTATATCTTCTCACTGAATATAATTCAGTGAGCACGGCACTCGTGGGTATTTTATCATGAGACTTTAAAAAATCATGTCTTTTAGATTACTTTACCTAGTCGTTGAACCTTCATCCCCTTTCGAAGGATGCTTGGATGCGGATTGTCCATTCTAAGTTTTACTTATATCTTTAACTTTTTTACCATACCTCAATTTATTACTTTGAGCCACTATCTATATTACTATGATAGCTTGGTAGTTAAAGCTTTAGGAGTTTCCCGTCAATTCACCGTGTTCCTCATATTTCTATTTATGAGTGTGGGCTTTCACCACAGGGAGCA
>RGVD01000432.1 GCA_010027395.1 Bacteroidota bacterium | reverse complement strand
CACAGACCAAAACCCGTTGATTTTAATTGCATAATGACCTGCGCAGAAAAAGCTCTTACTTTTACTTGATTTGGTATAGACTGGAAACTGATACTTTACATTCCACAGTGGATTATGTGGTTTTTGATCCACAGGATAGCCATAGACTGTGTTTCCGTTTTCGTATGTTCGACGTTGAGTGTTTTTGGATATCTTTTTGTCAAATTGTACATTGTGTTCTTTTGACAAAATTTTAATAGTGGGATATTGACTTCTACTTAGGTTTTGATCAACATACACTACACCACCATTGTCAATGGCTTGAATAGTGGCAATTTTAGTGCCCTGTGATTCTACAATCCAAAACTTGTTTTTTAAAATGGGTTTGGCTAATAGTTGAGACATTGATTTTACCTATTTGGTTTTTTTTGTTGAAATCTATATTCACGCTTCAACCAGTATTTATACTTTTGAAAATACTCTTTTTGTGTATATGGTGGTTCATTAAACCCATCACGCTCAATTACGTTTTCAGCCCAGATTGCACGTAGCCAAGTTTTAAAATCTAAACGATTGTTGTCTTTTTCCATCAGCTTTTCCCTGGATAAGCAGCAGATAACATATTTGCAAAGGCGTTGGCATTGTCTGATAATTTAACTAACTGATATTTAGAGCAAAACTTCAAAAATTGTGCGCCAATCATTGGGTTATTTTTGATTTCTTGGCCAGCAAGTATTGTATCATTGATAAGTTTTTTAATGTGCGTTGGTTGGGCTGTGAGGTCTATTAGAGTTCTATTTCGTTCATAGTCATCCAATACCCTGTGAGTTTTTCCTTCGTGGTCAACCCATTGCTGCAACATTAAATTATTCCAAGCAAAGCCTTGACGTCCAATATCTGCGTAGGCTTCTTTCAAGCCAATTTTATTTTTGGAGCCCACGGTGCGAACACCAGGATAAGCACTGAAGACATTATCACTGGAGTCGCCGCGCATACATTTTTCAAATAACATCCAACCTGGGTCTGGTACGGTCTTAGGCAATTTGGTTTTCTTATCAATAACCAATTTGCCTTTTTTATCAAAGATACCGTTTATGGTATGCAATTCACAAGTTATACCATTATATTGTTTTACTGTATTTGACAATAACTGATAGTAGTCGGTATCGCTACTGACAATTACATGTGTGTCATTGGGGTGATTCTGAACCCAACCTGCTATGAGATCATCAGCTTCAAGCTCTGAATGTTGTAAAGTGGTGCAATTGGTTTTATTGACAATAAAATCCTGTAATTTTTCCAATGTGTCCCAGAATAACTGGTCTTCCTCTTGCTCTGCAA
>RGVD01000431.1 GCA_010027395.1 Bacteroidota bacterium | reverse complement strand
CACTGAACTCCCAAATTTCATTAGCTTTACCTTGATGTACTTAGCACAATGAATATTTGCAGCTTTATCAATGTCAGTTATATCGTAAATAGACTCATCAAGCATCATTGGTACCAAGGAATGCTTCGAAACATTTAAGGCGGCTTCCCAGTCTCCAGCTATGCAAGGCTGTTCAAATAATTCAATACCTTCAGGACTTAGTTGGCTTACAAACTCTATTGCCTCGTTTTGTTTATATCCTTGATTGCCATCGATACGAACTAATGCTCTTTCCCGAACAATTTCTTGAATATTCTTGACTTTTTCAATATCGGCTTGAACATCAAAACCAACTTTTACTTTAAATGTTTTGAATCCCCTCTCCAAAAGAGAATCTACTTCGGGAGCCAATTCGTTTTTGCTATGACCATTCAATATTCCAAGAATTGGAATAGCGACATTCTTGTCAACATGAAATAATTTAGGATCCCGAATCATATCAATTGCAGTTAACAATGAAGTAACAGTAAATGGAGATTTTTTGAGATGATAAATTAGGAGTTGACTAACCTCATCAGAAGATTTGTTGATCAACTGACCAGCAAGATGTTCTATAAGCGTCCAACTATCGTCAATCGTTTCATCTGTATAACCAGTTAATATCGTGGCCTCTCCTAAACCAGTAGAGCCATTTTCACCCTCAATGACACTCACAATTGTGTCGAAATAGCGAACGTCGCCAAACGCCAATTTATAAGGGGTCGTTAGTGGCAATCTAAGGCGATGCAGAGAAATGGATTTAATCATTGCTTGTAAGTTTGATGGTAGCCCGAAGAATTCCACTCAACAATACTAGGGTTTATTCCGATGAGCGCAGTATCGGACTATTTAAGCCGTTGATTTATTTAAAAAATATATCCAATCATTTTCTTAGACCCCATTAAGCTATGATAAAAAGTCATGTATATGAATTTATTATTTTTACTAAAAATGACACGGGCCTATTCAGAATAAAGTATGTTTGCTTATAAAAAAGTTAAATTTGCAATTACCCAAGCATTGGGTCAAAAGAAATGGTCGCATAGCCAAGCAATACCAAGTGAACCTATCCTAGCTTCTAGGTATAAAGTTAGTGTTGGCACAATTAGGAGAGCAATTAATGAGCTAGTTGCTGAAAATATCTTAATAAGGGAACAAGGTCGCGGAACTTTTGTGGTTAGTCATACTGAAGATTACATGCTAAATGTTTTTTTTCGTATTGAAAATAAAAACGGAAAAAGAGAATTACCAAAATCTAATCTAATTAGTTTTGAAATTACAAAGCCATCAAAAAGTGTTTCA
>RGVD01000044.1 GCA_010027395.1 Bacteroidota bacterium | reverse complement strand
TTCAATTCCAAAACTAGCTATCTAAGGACTAAAGAGCAAGTTCTTACTCAGAAGCAAAACATGGATTTAGCAGAACAAATATTTAAAAGAGCTCAATTAAAATTAAAAGAAGGTGTTGGTTCTAGCACAGAATTGTTAATGGCTGAAACCGAATTGAAAAATACTCAAACAAATTATTTGAGTACTTTATACGATTTAATGGTAGCACAAGTAAATGTTAAAAAGTCAATAGGGTACTAATAAAATATTAAAACTAAAAAGTATGAAAACAATAAAAACAATCATTTTAAGCATGGCTGCATTAAGTATTATCGCCTCATGCGGTGGAAATGCAAATGGCGTTGAAGCAAAACTAGCCAAGTTAGAAAAACTAAAATCAGAACAAGCTGCACTAACAACACAAATCAATACCTTAGAGGATGAAATAAAATCAAGTGGTGCCAAAATTGAAACAACTGAAAAGCAAGTAAGCGTTGCAATTACGAGCATTGAAACGAGCAGTTTTAAGCACTATATTGATGTACAAGGTAGAGTGGATGGAGATGAAAACACTACCATAAGTGCAAAAGTTCCAGGTTTGGTTTTGAATGTACTTGCAAAACCAGGTACAGTTGTAAAAGCAGGTCAGGTTTTGGCTGAATTAGATGGAAGTGCAGTTAGAAAACAAATCCAATCAATGGAAACTAATCTTACTTTACTTACTGATTTATACAACAAGCAAAAAGCTTTATGGGACAAACAAATCGGTTCTGAAATACAATACAAACAAGCCAAAGCCAACAAAGAATCTTTAGAACAACAAGTTTCAGCCATGCGCGAGCAATTGGGCATGTACAAGATTACATCACCCGTAAATGGAACCATTGATGTAGTAAACTTGAAAATTGGTCAAACTGCTGCTCCTGGAATGCCTTATTTTTCAATAGTTAACTTCAATAAATTGAAAGTGAAAGCAGATGTGGCAGAAACCTATGCAAGTAAAATCAGAGAAGGTAACGAGGCCTTGATTCAATTCCCTGATATTAATAAATCTATTCAAGCAAAGGTTACTTATAGTGGTAAAGGAATTAGCACATTAAATAGAACATTTGGCGTTGAAATGGCTTTGCCTAGCGATAACAGCTATTTGCCAAATATGATTGCCGTTGTAAAAATTGTAGATTATTCAGCAGACAATGTAATAGTCATTCCAGTTAATTGTATTCAATCAAATGAAGATGGCTCAAATGTATTTGTTGCAATTACCGAAAATGGAAAAACTATTGCTAAAAAACGTTTGGTTGTAATAGGCAATACCTATAATGATAAAGCTGAAATTAATTCAGGTTTAGAAAAAGGAGACAAGTTAATTACTGAAGGCTATTCTGACTTAAATGATGGAGAGCGTATTAAATTTTAATGGTTATTTTATCTATAAATTAAATCACTTATATAAAACAACTGAAGGCTAATCAACTTAAGCCAAAACCAAAAATATGTTAGATAAAATAAAAGAATTTAAGCCATCATCATGGGCTATAAATAATAAAACAAGTATCTACATTATGACAATCATTATCACCCTAGCGGGATTAATGAGTTATAATGGATTGCCTAAAGAACAGTTCCCGGAAGTAGTGTTTCCGCAAATTATTGTAAGTACAGTTCAGGCTGGTACTTCTCCAAAAGATATGGAGAACATTGTAACCAAACACATCGAAAAAAGTATTAAATCTATTTCAGGAGTTAAAAAAGTAACTAGTAATACCATACAAAATGTAAGTTTAGTTACGGTTGAATTCAACACAGATGTTGAAATACCTGTAGCAAAACAAAGGGTAAAAGATCAGGTCGATAAAGTCAGAAAAGATTTACCTCAAGTATTGACGAGTGAACCTTCAGTTATTGAAATTGATGTGTCACAAATGCCTATTATGTATGTGCACTTATCAGGGGATTATCCATTAGATAAATTGAAAACATATGCAGAAGATTTACAAGATAAAATTGAAGGATTAAACGAAATAACAAGAGCTGATATTGTTGGTGCTCTTGACAGAGAGGTTCAAATAAATTTGGACATGTACAAGATGCAAATTGCCGATGTGGCCATGTATGATGTGATGCAGGCAATTGGTAACGAAAACGTTACTATTAGCGGTGGTTCCGTTAAAATGGATGGATTGCTTAGAGAGATTAATGTGGTTAGTCAATATGCAGATGCTAAGAGAATAGGTGACTTAGCCATTCGTTCCGCAAGCGGTGCTGTTGTGTATTTGAGAGATATTGCTGAAGTAAAAGATGGTTTTAAAGAACAAGAAAGTTTTGCTCGTTTAGAACATAATAATGTTATTACCTTAAACATTGTAAAAAAGAGCGGTCAAAATCTTATTGATGCAAGTGATAAGATTCGAAAGTTATGTGATGAAATGAAAGAAACAAGATTTCCTGATGGGTTAAAAATTACTGTAACAGGCGATCAATCTGATAAAACACGTGTAACTCTTCACGACTTAATTAATACAATTGTAATTGGTTTTATTTTGGTAACATTAATATTAATGTTCTTTATGGGTGCTACCAATGCCCTATTTGTGGCTATGTCTGTACCACTATCAATGGCGGTTGCATTTTTGTTTTTACCTGCGATAGGTTTCACATTAAATATGATTGTATTGTTTGCCTTTTTACTCGCATTAGGTATTGTAGTGGATGATGCCATTGTTGTAATCGAGAACACACATCGAATCTTTGATAATGGTAAAGTTCCAATAAAGAAAGCAGCAAAACTTGCAGCAGGTGAGGTATTCCTTCCAGTTCTTTCAGGTACATTAACAACCTTGGCACCTTTTATACCATTGGCTTTCTGGCAAGGTGTAATCGGTAAATTTATGTTCTTTTTACCAGTAACCTTAATCATTACCTTATTAGCCTCATTGGTGGTAGCATATATTATCAACCCTGTATTTGCAGTTGGATTTATGAAAACACATGAAGAAGAAGCAGCAGAGCGTAAAAATACAAAAGGTTTTAAAATAACTTCAGTTATATTCGCAGTGATTGCTATTTTATCCTATTTAGGTGGTGGTGTAGGTTTGGGTAATTTTGCTGTTGTAATTTATTTATTGTACTGCTTGAATAGATTTGTTTTATACAAAGCTATTGGCAACTTCCAAAATAAAATTTGGCCATCATTCCAAGAGAGATATCGAAAAATAATAACATGGTGCCTATTTGGAAAGAGACCCATTTTTATTTTGTTAGGCACAATTGGTTTGTTGTTTTTCAGCTTCTTTCTAGTTTCTATTCGTACACCTAAAATTGTATTCTTCCCTCAAGCTTCGCCAAATTTTGTATACACCTATATTCAAATGCCAATAGGCACAGATCAAGTAAAAACGGATTCAATTACCAAATTGGTTGAAGAAAGAATTTACAAAGAAATTGGTGACAGTAATAAAATTGTAGAATCTGTTATATCAAATGTAGCAATTGGTGCAGGCGACCCCAGTCAATTCGAAGCTGGTGCGCAATCTCATCTAGGTAAAGTTACTGTTGCTTTTGTAGAATTTGGAAAACGAAATGGTGAGGAAACCTTGTTGTATTTAGATAGAATTAGGAATGTGGTCAAGGACATTCCAGGTGCACAAATTACTGTTGAACAAGAGAAGGGTGGACCTCCAACTGGTAAGCCAGTAAATATTGAAATTATTGGTGATGAGTTTGATGAGTTGACAACTGTTTCAAAAGATTTAAAACGATATCTTGATTCTTTACAGATTCCTGGAATCGAAGAATTGAAATCGGATCTTGTAACTAATAAACCTGAGATATTAATCGAGGTTGATAGAGAAAGAGCAAACCGTGAAGGAATAACTTCATCTCAAATTGGTCAAGCTTTACGTGGAGCTATTTTTGGTATTGAGGTTTCTAAATTCAAAGATGCAAACGATGATTATCCAATTCAAGTTAGATACAATGTGAATCAACGTAACAATATTGATGCATTGATGAATTTGAAAATAACGTATAGAGATATGAATATGGGCGGACAATTGCGATCAGTTCCATTATCATCAGTAGCTAAACTTAAATACAGCCAAACATACGGAGGTATCAAACGTAAGAACCAAAAGCGTATGGTAACCTTAGGTTCGAATGTATTAGTTGGTTATAACGCTAATGAGGTAGTTGCTCAAGTGAAAAAAGCAGTAGCTAAATTTGATTTACCTAAAGCAGTAACTGTAGATATGACTGGTGAGCAAGAGCAACAAGCAGAAACAGGTGCATTCCTTGGTCGAGCCATGCTAATATCCTTAGGACTCATATTTTTAATTTTAGTTACTCAATTTAACTCATTATCTAAACCAGTGATTATTTTGAGTGAAATTATTTTTAGTATCATTGGTGTGTTATTGGGCTTTTCAATCTTCAAAATGGATATGTCAATTTTAATGACTGGAATTGGTATTGTGGCCCTAGCTGGTATTGTGGTGAGAAACGGAATTTTATTAGTGGAGTTTACAGATATTTTAATAGACAATGGAATGGAGTTGAAAGAAGCCATTATTGAAGCAGGCCGAACACGTATGACTCCTGTTATATTAACTGCCTCTGCAACCATTTTAGGTTTAGTTCCATTAGCTGTTGGCTTGAATATCGACTTCGTTACCCTGTTTACTCATGGAAATCCTCATATTTATTTTGGTGGAGATAGTGTTGCATTTTGGGGACCATTATCTTGGACCATGATTTTCGGATTATTGTTTGCAACAATTCTAACATTAATATTAGTGCCAGTTATGTTATTATTAAGCGAAAATTTAAAAACGAAAATTTACAAAAAAAAGCCACAAGGACATAAACAAGACGATGATGAATGAATTCCAACAAACCACTAATTGCTAAATTTTTGACTTTTGTAAATGAATTGTAAGAAGTATAACTATAACTTATAGAGTTGTTTGTTTTTTTAAAACTACAAATACAATTGTAGCATTACTAGTTCATTGCATGTATGGTTAGAAGTGCAATTTGTTTCATAGGCTAAACGGGGATCGCGCAAGCGTCCCCGTTTTTTCATTATATTTGTCCTTCAATGTATACTTGTGGTTATATATGCCCCTCTTGCGAGGGAAATGGCTTCTTGGATGATGGAGCAATTTGTCAATGGTGCCAGCCTTTGCCAGAGAAAGTTAATTCAACTAATGAGATTGAAATCATCCCATCAGAAGGTGACATTTAATTTTCTTGCTTTCCTTATTAAAAAAATACAATATTATCAAGTCTTTTCTTTTCTGATTTGCCTTTAGTTTTGTAGTATAATGCAAGATATAGAGCCACATTATTTATGGAGAGATTTTTATAAAAGCGAGGATGACAATCGTTCGCCTTTTTATGAAAGAGAGTATAGCGAATTTGAATACACCAATCAAGTATATAATTACCTATTGCATCCACAATGGGATGAATTTGGATCGAGTACTTTATACTTAAAAATCCTATATGTTGATTACAAGGAAGGTTTTGCTATTATTGAGATGATTGGAGAGTGGAATGACGCCATAAACAATGATATCATGTTCCTTAAACGAGATGTGGTGGAGGAGTTTGAAGCTAATGGTATCAATAAGTTTATCCTAATTGGTGAGAATGTTTTAAATTTTCATGCAAGCGATGATAGCTATTATGAAGAATGGTTTCAAGATGTAGAGGATGGTTGGATTGTTGCCATCAATTTTCAGGAGCATGTGCTGCATGAATTTAGACAAAACAATATAGACTACTACTTAAATTTTGGCGGTGAATTGGATAATATGAGTTGGCGCAAATTACTGCCAAATCAAGTTTATAGAAATATTGAAAATATTATTTCAAGAAGGTTGACTTAATAAAAGCTTTCTCCTTTTAGGTATTTGGTTTTTAGCAGTGGACAGATTTTATATCTTTCGTCTTTGGTATCCATATACATGGCTTCCAAGGTTTCGTAAACATACTTAATTCCTATCTTGTCTGACCATTCAAATGGTCCAAAGGGATAATTGGTTCCTAGTTTCATGCTTGTGTCAATGTCTTTCATGTCTGCAGTTCCTTCTTGAAGGGTGTAGCATGCCTCGTTAATGATCATGAAAATAACCCTTGGTGTAACCATTCCTACTCGGTCTTCAACTAGGGTGTATTTCCAATTTAACTTTTCCATACATTCATTTAGGATACCTTTATCAGTAGCATTCAATAATGAAACTTCAAAAAGACTTCGATTGATAAAGCTCGGCAAGCCATTCATCCCGAATAAATAGCAGTCAATTTTTTGGCCATAATCGTGTTGGGCCTTTGCTAATTGTTGTTTGATTGCCGATACGAAAATGGTTTTTCTACATTGGCTGATGGAAAATTATTATCATCAAACCTAACTAAAGAATAATCAATAGATGAAAGCTTTATTTCTAATTCTTCTACCTGTGATTTTGTACCTCGCGCCAAAATTTTCATATTCGCAACATATTTCACTCAAAACTAAAAACAAAATAATTATGGAAAAGAAAATTATTACCAGTGCCAATGCACCCGCTCCTATTGGTCCTTATAGCCATGCAAATTTAATAGGAAATACCCTTTATGTGAGCGGCCAAGTAGCCAAAGATGCCCAAACAGGCGAGATGGTTGTTGGAGATATCAAATCTGAAACACGCAAAGTGATGCAAAATGTAGAAGCCATTTTAAAGGAAGCAGGAATGGATTTTACCAATGTGGTTAAAACCACTATTTTCTGTGTGAATTTAGCTGACTTTGCCTCAATTAACGAGGTATATGGCAGTTTTTTTGCCGATAATTTTCCGGCACGCGAAACGGTTCAGGTTTCAAAATTGCCTTTGAATGTGAATGTTGAGATTAGCGTGATTGCTGTTAAATAAGTATGTATATTATTTACTTCATACGCATTAAATTTTTTAAAACATAAACTATGAAAACAATAGACAATATAAATTTTGCAGGTAAACAAGCTTTGGTACGTGTTGATTTTAATGTTCCATTAGACAAGGCTACCCTTGCTATTACTGATGATGCTCGTATTAGAGCAACAGTGCCCACTATCAAAAAGATATTAGCTGATGGTGGTTCTTGTGTATTGATGAGTCATTTGGGTCGTCCTTTAAAAAAATTAAAAGAAGATGGTAGTGTTGATTATGAAAAACATTCATTGAAACACACTCTTCAAAAAACATCTGAATTATTGGGCGTAATTGTAAAATTTGCTCCAGATTGTATAGGTGCAGATGCAGCTGAAATGGCATCAAATCTAAAAGCAGGTGAGGTGTTGTTGCTAGAAAACCTTCGTTTTTATAAAGAAGAAGAAAAGGGTGATGAAGCCTTTGCAGAAAAATTATCAAAATATGGTGATGTTTATGTGAATGATGCTTTTGGTACTTGTCATCGTGCACATGCTAGCACAGCAGTTATCGCCAAGTTTTTCCCGAATGCTAAGTGTTTTGGCTATGTAATGGCAAATGAAATTGCGAATGCTGAAAAGGTGATGAAAAAAGCTGAACAACCTTTCACTGCTATTGTGGGTGGAGCCAAGGTTTCAGATAAATTATTGATTCTTGAGAACTTATTGGATAGTGTCAACAACCTATTAATTGGTGGTGGAATGGCATATACATTCTTGAAAGCCATGGGCTACGAAATTGGTTCATCACTTTGTGAAGATGATAGATTAGATCTTTGCAAGCACTTGATGGAAAAAGCAAATGCAAAAGGGGTTAATTTAATCCTACCAATTGATTCTGTAGTTGCTGATAAATTTGACAATGCTGCCAATACCAAAGTATGTGATAACAAGCAAATAGAAACAGGTTGGATGGGCTTGGATATTGGACCTTTAGCTACTGAAGAATATTGTAAAGTGATTCGCAGTTCAAAAACCATTTTATGGAATGGACCTATGGGTGTTTTTGAAATGACCAGTTTTGAAAATGGAACCAAATCAGTGGCACAGGCTGTGGCTGATGCTACGGTAAATGGTGCATTTAGCCTTATTGGTGGGGGCGATAGTGCTGCAGCTGTTGCCAAATTTGGCTTCGAAGAAAAAGTTAGTTACGTGAGTACCGGTGGTGGTGCCTTGCTCGAATATTTTGAGGGTAAAACCTTGCCAGGTATTGCAGCCATAAATGATTAAGATTTTGAAAGAGACGTTATATTTAACGTCTTTTTTTTTCTAAAATAAGTAACCTATTTATCATGAAAAGATTCTTTAATACCTATGCTTACAGTTTATTATGGGCTTTGCTTATTCTTTGTGTCTGTGGAATGAATGGAAGTTATATTCCTCAAATTCATTTTACGGATATTATTCAGCCAGATTCTTTGGCTCATATTACCCTTTTTGGCCTTCTCACTTGGTTTATAGCCAAGGATAGTAAGCGTAAAGTGACAGTAAATTCCATATCTCTAAGATTTATTCTACCTGCCTTCATTATAAGTGCCATGTATGGTGTTATTATTGAGATTTTGCAAGCCACTGTATTCATCAACCGCAGTTACGATTACATGGACATGGCAGCCAATACATTAGGTTGCGCTCTAGCCTCTTTTGTGCTTTTTCTGAAATTCAAGAAAACTCTTTGATTTTTGGCTATATACTCTGCTAAAAAATAAGCATATTTGCAGCTATGAGTATCCGCCAAGAAAAATTTGCAGGCATCATTCAACAATATCTATCTGAAGTGTTTTTGAAACACAAAGGAGATTTTAATAATGCATTTATAACCATCAGTAGGGTAGAGGTATCTCCCGACTTGGGTTATGCGAAGGTGTTTTTGAGTTTTTTGGCTGAAAAAAATAAGGAGCAACTTCTTAGTTTGATTAAGCTTCAATCAATAGTAATTAGAAAGGAATTAGCAAATAAAATTAAGAATCAGGCTCGCATTGTGCCTGAGCTTCAGTTTTTACTTGATGATAGTCTTGATTATGTTTTTCACATGGAAGAGGTAATGAAACAAGTAAAAGAGCAGGACGAAAAAAAGAAAAGCAGTTAAAATATAATACCCAAATATACATTCACATCGATTAATTATGAATTACGACCCAATAAAAAAAGACTTAGGTAATGTTTTCAATTCGTCAACAGCTATGCGTAAATTGTTCTACAAGCTGCTTGATTTGCTGCTGCTTCGCACCTGGCATGTGCACCGCGAAATGAAAGCGTGGATGAGAGATAAACCAGCGGCTATGATATTGGATGCAGGTTCAGGTTTTGGTCAATATAGTTTTTATATGGCTAGTAAAAATAGAAACTACTCTATTGATGCCATTGATGTGAAGGACGACCAAATAGCAGATTGTAACCAGTTTTTTGCTAAATGTAATTTGACTAATGCCAAGTTTGCCGTTGGTGATTTAACACAATCCATTGCGGTAAATAAATATGATTTTGTTTTGTGTGTAGATGTAATGGAACATATTTTAGAAGATGTGCAAGTATTTAAAAACTTCCACCAAGCGATGAAACCTGGGGCTATGCTATTAATATCAACGCCTAGCGATCAAGGAGGGAGTGATGTGCATGAAGAGACTGGGGAAAGCTTTATTGGCGAGCATGTGCGTGATGGCTATCCAAAAGAGGAAATGGAAGAAAAACTTAGACAAGCTGGATTTGATAAAATGGAAATACTTTATAGCTATGGTGCACCAGGTAAAATCGCATGGAAATTAAGTATGAAGTATCCTATGACCATGCTAAATACTAGCAAAGCATTTTTCATTATTCTTCCATTTTATTATGTAATTACTTATCCATTCAGTTATTTATTAAACTGGCTTGATACTTACACCAAACACAGCACCGGCACAGGCCTGATTGTGAAGGCTTGGAAATAGTATTTCGATAAATTACTTGTTTAATTTTATATTTGCTATATGAGTTTCGATAAGCATAAATTAGAATTATTAAAGACATACTTTAAAACAAGACCAGTTTTAAAGGCATATTTATTTGGTTCTTATGTAAGAAATGAGGAAGATAGTCAAAGCGATATTGATATTTTAGTTGATTTAGATTATTCTCAGAAAATAGGATTGGGCTTTGTTCAAATGCAGTTAGACCTTGAAAAACTATTGAACATCAAAGTAGATTTGGTATCTTCAAATGGCCTATCTAAATTTATTCAACCCATAGTTGATCGTGAAAAACAATTGATATATGCGAGGTAAGTTAGGAGATAGCATCCGTTTGCAGCATATTTTAGAAGCCATACATGAAATAGAAACCTATCTGGTATCATCAGATTTTACTGAGTTTATGAACAACTCAATGATGAGGTTTGCTTGTATAAAACAAATGGAGATAATCGGAGAGGCAAGTAATCATATTTCAGAAGATATTAAAAGCAAATTTACCGATATTGAATGGGCTCAGATAATAGGAATGAGAAATATTTTCGTTCATGAATATTTTGGTATTGACACTAATTTGGTTTGGGAAATAATTAAGAATGATATTCCTGATTTAAAAGAAAAAATTTCTGTGGTTGTTAGTTCCTTAGAAACAAAATAACTATTTACAGCCTATGAGCCTCCCACTAAAAATTGCATTTCGTTATTTTTTTTCGCGTAGGCGAGAAGGCTCATTTAATATTATTACGCTCATTTCTGGCATATCCCTTCTGGGTTATGTAGTAGGTGCAGCCGCATTGATTATTGTTTTATCGGTTTTTAATGGTTTTGAAAATCTTTTTTCAACACTCTATAGTCAATTTGATGCGGATATTCAAATTACATCCACAGTGGGAAAGAGTTTTCCTACCTCCCAATTAAATATTGCACAAATAAAAAATATCGATGGGGTTCTTTATGTTGACTATGTGATTGAAGAAAATGTACTTGCCAGATACAATGGCAAGCAGGTATTGGCAACAGTGAAAGGAGTAGATGAAAAATACCTTGCTGCTGTTCATTTGGATACCAACCTAATATCAGGTGCTTTATTGCTTCAAGAAGGACTAATATCAGGTGCTTTATTGCTTCAAGAAGGAGATACGAATTTTGCATTGATTGGTCAAGGATTGGCTTATCAGTTGGGTGTTCAACCCGATGATCAATTTAATTTTCTCACCATATATGTTCCCGCAAAAGGTGAAATTGATTTGCTAAATGCAGAAAATGCATTTAAAAGAAATCCTATTTTTCCAATAGGAGTTTTAGGTATTCAAGAAGAGGTTGATAGTAAATATATCATTGTACCACTTCGTTTTATTGAACCTCTTCTCGAAAAGAAAAATCAAGTTTCTTCCATTGAAATTAGGTTGCGCAAAGATGCTTCAATAGATAAGATTAAGAAACAAATTGAAGATATAGCGGGAAGTTCATTTTCAATAAAAAATCGATTTCAACAACGTGATTCTTTTTATAAGGTAATGAAGTCTGAAAAGTTTATCAGTTTTATGATTTTACTTTTCATTATGATGGTGGCGGCATTTAATACAGTTGGCTCATTATATATGTTGGTGATTGAAAAGAAAAAAGACTTGAAAATATTTGCCAGCATGGGTTTGACGGCTAATCAAGCAAGAAAAATATTTATGTTCGAAGGTGTAATTCTCGCCATTTTTGGGGGACTTGTTGGTATCATACTTGGAGGACTTATTTGTTGGCTTCAACAAGAATACAGCATTATTAATTTTTCATCGAGCGAGGGTTTTATTATAGATTCATATCCAGTAAGAATAAAAGCAGCAGACTTTTTGTATGTTTTTTTAACCATTGTCGGACTTGGATTTATTACCTCTTTATATCCGGCATACAAAGCCAAACAAATGATTCAATAAATGAGAAAGAAATTTGCCATTGCCATTCACGGTGGCGCAGGAACTATATTGCGCAGTTTAATGACTGCCGAAAAGGAGGCCGCCTATACAAATGGGTTAACAGCTGCAATTGAAGCTGGAAATTCTATTTTAGAAATTGGAGGTTCTAGCTTAGATGCAGTTGAAGCAGCAGTTAAATCTATGGAAGATTTTCCTCTGTTTAATGCAGGAAGAGGAGCGGTTTTTACCAACAAAGGAACACATGAAATGGATGCTTCCATTATGGATGGAAATACACTTGAAGCGGGCGCTGTAAGTGGAATTAGTTTGGCTAAGAATCCAATAAGCTTAGCTCGAGCTGTTAAGGAAAAATCAGGCCATGTGTTTTTATGTGGTAAAGAAGCTGAAGCTTTTGGTAAAACTGTAGGTATAGCTTTTCAAGATGAATCTTATTTTTATACCGCAGAGAGATACAAGCAATGGCAAGATGTGAAAGATAGCGATATCTATCAACTAGATCATAGTGATAAAACAGAAACAGGTGAACGTAAATTTGGAACAGTTGGTGCAGTAGCTCTTGACATAAATGGAAATATTGCTGCAGCTACTTCAACGGGTGGCATGACCAACAAGAGGTTTGGACGAATTGGAGATTCTCCCATCATAGGGGCAGGCACTTATGCCAATAACAAAACATGCGCAATTAGTTGTACAGGTCATGGTGAGTTTTTTATAAGGGCTGTTGTAGCTTATGATATCAGTTGCTTAATGGAATACAAAGGCTATTCACTTAAACAAGCATGCGATTATGTTGTTAAAGACAAATTAGTGAAATTTGGTGGAGAAGGTGGACTTATAGCTATTGATGCTTTGGGAAATATTGAACTACCTTTTAACTCAGAAGGCATGTACCGTGCTTGGAGTGTTGTGGGTGAAACTTCAAATGTTAAGATATACGAAGACTAATTTTTTGAAAGGTCTGAGGCTATTTTAATAAAGTTCTTTATGATAGAAATACCACATTCAGTTTGACAACTTTCAGGATGAAATTGAATTCCAAATAGGGGTAACTCTTTATGCTGAATGCCCATTATTTCATTGCCACAAACACAATTTATGATAAGGCTATCTGGCAAATCTTCTGCGATCAAAGAGTGATAGCGAGTAGCGTAAAATTCGGTGGGTAGATTCTCGAAGAGCCTTTCATTTGCATGTTTCATTTTATCAACCTTTCCATGTCTAGGAAGTTTTGCTTTGACTATTTTAGCACCAAAATATTGTGCAATGGCTTGATGGCCTAAACAAATGCCCAGTATGGGTTTTGTTAGGTAGTAATGAGCTATAAGTTCTAAACTAATTCCTGCATGGTTTGGCGAAAGCGGTCCAGGAGAAATTACAATGGCATCAAAATGTATTTTTGATAATTCAACCAAAGTAATTTCATTGTTTCTATAAACAACACAGTCAACATCACATTGCTCAATATAATCTTTGAGCATGTAAGTGAAACTATCAAAATTGTCAATGAGAATAATTTTCATTTTTCGATAGTAAAACTTCAATTTGATTTATTACTTCCATTGTTGAAATTTCATTTATGTCTAATGATGAACCATTTTTCATTTTGTTGTATGTATGTTCATCTGATTTATATATTTTATAGAAGGATTTAGGATAAATTGAAGTCATAGGCAGGCCAATTTCTTTTGGATATGGAGTAAACCTGAGAAAATGATTTGCATTTGATATACAAATTGTAGGCGTATTAACCGAAGCTGCAATATGCATTGCGCCTGAATCATTACAAATTAATAATTTTGCTTTAGCTATCAGTTCTGGTAGTTCAGAAATATTGGTTTCTCCACATAAATTAGTAAAATAATCTTTATTACTACCATCAATCAATAGTTGTGCTATTTTCCTCTCATTATTGGCACCAATAATAATAATTTTATATCCGTACTTTGAAAAAATAAATTCGCCAATAGCTTTAAAATTTTCAGGTGACCATTGCCTAAATGCTGCTTGTGCACCTGGGGAAATTATTGCAATGTTTTCCCTTGTTACATTTATATTTATATATGGCTTGTAAACATGAATTTTTTCCCCAATCACCTCATTAAAAAAATGTCTATTTTTATAAAATTCAAAGAAAATTTTATCGTTTTTTACCAGCCTGGTATAAAAAAGGGAGCCAATAAAATTAAATGGAGCTAATTCACTTGCACTATCTCCTATCATTCCAATTTTATTAGTAGCATTTGTCATTCTGACAATAGAATCAACTAATAAAAATTCTCTTGAATAGGCACAATTTATAATGGTATCGAATCCAATTGAATTTACTTTTTCTATGATTTCATTTCTATATTTAATACTTGATTTGAAAAGGTTTTTTTTTATTGGTATATGAGCTGAAACATATGAATTATCTAATTTCACACTTAAATCTAACCAAATTTCATTACATAACAGGTATATCGAATAATCACTGTATT
>RGVD01000430.1 GCA_010027395.1 Bacteroidota bacterium | reverse complement strand
TTATTTGTTTTAAACCCACCCCTTACCCCTTCTAGGAGGGGAATAATTCCATCAACAATTCAACTATACACTACCTTACTTTTAAAGTGATGATGGTCACTATGGCTAGCATGATTCCTATGATCCAAAAACGTGTTACAATCTTTGATTCATGATAACCTGATTTCTGATAGTGATGATGCAAAGGAGACATCTTGAAAATTCTTCTTCCCTCACCATATTTCTTCTTAGTGTATTTGAAGTAGGATACCTGCATTATTACACTGATGTTCTCTACTAAAAATATTCCACAGAGAATAGGTATAAGCAGTTCCTTACGAACCATAATGGCAAATGTGGCAATGATACCACCCAAGGCTAATGAACCTGTATCACCCATAAATACCTGTGCAGGGAAAGCATTATACCAAAGGAATCCTACGCATGCTCCTACAAAGGCTCCCGCGAAAATTACCATTTCACCCAAGTGAGGGATATACATGATATTTAGATAATCAGAGAATACCAAGTTGCCACTGATGTAAGCAAAAATGCCTAGCACAGTTCCTATAATAGCTGATGTGCCTGCGGCTAATCCATCAATTCCATCGGTGATATTGGCACCATTTGAAACCGCTGTGATGATGAATGTTACCACCAATAAAAATATTAGGTAGTTGTATTTTCTAAAGCCATCACCCAAAAATCTTCCAAGATCAGCATAATCAAATTCGCTTGATTTAAAAAATGGTATAGTTGTAATGGTCGAGTGTTCATCTTTTACCAATACCAATTGGTCATCTACTACTTGTGGTTGTAAGTTATTGGCTTTAATAAACTCATCAGTTACTTCACTTGGTTTATAGAATTCTTTTGTTTTAACATTCACATTAAAGTATAAGGTTGTAGCAACTATTACACTAATACCTACTTGACCAATAATCTTAAATCTGCCTGCCAAGCCTTCTTTGTTCTTTTTAAATACTTTGATATAATCATCCATAAAGCCTACAGCACCTAGCCATACTGTTACAGCTATTGATAGTATTATATAAACATTGTTGATACGAGCGAATAAAAAAGTTGGTATCAATATGGCGGCCAATATAATCAGTCCACCCATGGTAGGAGTACCCTGTTTTTGCTTTTCACCAGCCAAACCCAAATCTCTAATCTCATCAGCAACTTGCAAGCTTCTAAGTTTGTCGATTAGGTTTTTACCAAACACCATTGAAATCAACAAAGATGTGATAATAGCCAATGCTGCTCTGAATGAAATATACTGAAACAGACCTGCTCCAGGGAAATTCATTTCTTTTTTTAAATACTCAAATAAATAATA
>RGVD01000429.1 GCA_010027395.1 Bacteroidota bacterium | reverse complement strand
TAGTCTAAATGGTCGTGGGTGATATTGGTAAATATAACTCCTGCAAAGTGCAAACCCTTGATTCTATTTTGGTCGATAGCATGTGAGCTAGCTTCCATAAAACAATACTCACAGCCTTGCTCTAACATCTCGTTAAGTAGTTCGTTAATTTTTATCGAATCAGGTGTAGTATGGGTTGAAGGAATAACAGTTTCGTTTATCTGATTTTGAACGGTTGATAATAATCCTACATTATGACCAAATGATCTAAATAAGTTATGAAGTAAAGTAGCAACTGTGGTTTTTCCATTGGTGCCAGTTACTGCTGTTAGTTTCATTTTTTGTGAAGGGTGGTTGTAGAATGCTGCTGCCATTAAACCCATAGCGGCAGTTGAGTTTTCAACAGAGATATAGGTTACTTGGCTATTTAATTCGCTTGGTAAAACTTCGCAAACAATGGCGATAGCGCCTTTTTCAATTACATCCTGAATGTAGGTATGACCATCAACAGTTGTACCTTTAATAGCAAAGAATAGGGTTGATTCAGCAATCTGTCTTGAGTCGAAGCATAGCTTTTTTATAGCAAGATTGGCATCGCCTTGAATCTTTGCTTGTGGTACATTCGATATAAGTTCTTGTATCGTTTTCACTTAGCTTAACTGTAGTTTAATGGTTATACCTTTACTAATTCTTTCTCCTGCTTTTACAGATTGTTTCTTTACTTTTCCAAATCCTTCAACTAATACTTTGGCCCCGGATTTCTCAAGCATATACACAGCATCTTTGGCTTTCATACCTTGAAGGTTTGGCATGGTGCTTTTTAATGTTTTTATAGGTTGAATGGCTAAGGAATTATCTTGAACATCCGCTTGCATCCAATCTGTTTCAAACTCATTAATACTATCATTGTGCAAGTGAGATGAAATGCTAATTTTATCTAAAACTTGTTTAATATCTTCTGTATTGGCAACTTGTATTACAGGCAAATCATTACTCAAATGATTATGCGTAAACTTCAATTCTTTATGAAGATGAATAGAGTTGGCATATACTTTATCTGCCAAATCTTTGAAAACGGGTCCCGCTACAGCTGCGCCATAGAACACTCCTTTGCTTGGGGCATTCACCATCACAAAGCATGTATACTTTGGATTCTCAGCAGGAAAGTATGCACAAAAAGAAGAACGATAAATTTTCTTCTTGTAGCCATGTTTTCTATCCGCCACCAAGGCTGTTCCCGTTTTACCAGCTGCTGTATAGTAAGGACTTCTTAGTTTCGAACCGGTACCACGTATCACAACACCTTCAAGCATTTTTCTTAAGTAGGCAAGGGTTTCGTCATTACATACTTTTTCAACCAATACCTCTGT
>RGVD01000428.1 GCA_010027395.1 Bacteroidota bacterium | reverse complement strand
AGTTTGAAGAGGCCGAGCAGTTGTTAAAATCTAAAAACCTCAGATACATCATCACAGATACCGCTTTTGTGGACGAATTTCCTAAAAATGCCATTGTAGAACAAAATCCTGAGCCCAATACCAAAGTAAAAGAAGGGCGAATTATTTATATTACCCTTAACTCCAACTCAGCCTTAGCCGTTGAAATGCCTAATTTAATAAATAGCTCTCAACGTTATGCCGAATCGGTGTTGGAGAGCGTGGGATTGAAGCTAGGCTCAGTGATATACCGACCAGATATTGCCACAGGTGCGGTGTTGGATATGTTATACAAAAACAAAAGCATTCAACCCAATACCAAAATACCCAAAGGTGCTGTTATAGATTTAATAGTGGCTGATGGCACGGGAAGTACTATTGTGCCTATGCCTAACTTAGCAGGATTGAGTTTAGCAGATGCCCAAAGTGTTTTGCAATCATCTCAATTAAGTCTTGGTGCTGTGGTGTATGAAGGTGAAATTAAAGATACAATAAACACTAAAGTGAAAAGACAAAACCCAGAGTTTGTAACCGATGGAACCATCCGCTCGGGTGAGAGTGTAGACTTGTTTTTATCAGCAGAATAAATTTAGAATGAAAGAAAAACGTAGCGTACTTAGATACATATTTTCCTTATTGGCTATTTTTTCCTTGGCTTTTGTTTATGCCCAAGAGTATGAAACACCTACATATCAAAACTGGCAGTTAAAGCAATACGACAATGGGTTAAAACAAAATAATGACTTAACTTATGCTACTAAAAGTAGTCTGAATAAAATATACAGCAATTCCCTTTTCCCACTTATTGATAATTTTGATAGCAGCAATAGCATTTATCCTGATACGGCCGCATGGCTTGACAATCATGTGAGCATCATTAATCGTTATGCTATTTTTGATGCACAAGAGGCAAATGGAATCACTTATCAGAATACAGATGGAGTGGCTGATATCCTTACTTCAAATTATATCAATACAAGCAATATTACTTTTTATACCTTCATGTCATTTGTGTACAGAACAGGTAGCACCTGGCAAACAGGTGATTCTTTGGTATTGCAAATAAAAAATTCTGATCAAACCTGGAAGAGCATTTGGCAGTCGCCAACGATTGCTGTGTCCTTCAAAGAAGTGCTTATTGACATAAACTTGGTGGGTTATAAATACAAAGACTTTCAATTTCGTTTTGTTAATTATAGTAAGTTAAATAGTGGCAATACCGAAAATTACTTGGTAGGTAAAATAGCTTTCACAGCTAAGGGGCAACTGGGTTTTCATGATTCGTTTAGGAGCTACAATACACAGGATTCAACGCCAAGCGGCATGAATTG
>RGVD01000427.1 GCA_010027395.1 Bacteroidota bacterium | reverse complement strand
CCGAACCAAAATAGGCCAAAGCCTCATCACAACAGACCGAAGCCAAAGCCTAACCCTAACCCAAATAACAACAACAACCCTAACAAAGAAAATAAAGGGCAATAGAGAAATGAAAAAAGTTGGATGTATAGCATTTTTGATACTTGGACTTTTCTTATCAGCATGTGATAAGCAAAGGATAGTTGACGAAAACAAAACCATTGAAGGCGATGCGTGGTATTACAAAAACCCACTGCCTTTTGATGTGCTGATTAATGATACCAACAAGTACTATAACCTTTACATTAACCTAAGAGTGGATGCTGATTACAAGTATTCAAATATCTTTTTGATGTTGCACAAAACCGATGCTGATAAAAACAAAAGCAAGGAAAGAATTGAATTTACATTGGCTGACGAAACAGGTCAATGGCTTGGTAATGGCTTGGGTGATGTGTACGACTACCAATTGCCAACCTACGAAAAAATTAAATTTCACCAAATAGGAAATTACCACTACGAATTGGAGCAAAACATGCGTGATGATACGCTGATGCACATTAAATCTGCGGGCATCCGCATAGAGGAGTGGAAAGCCCAAGAGAGATAGTTATTTTGATTGGTTATAGGCCATGTTTGTATCGCTTTTTCTTTAGTTTGGATTTAAAAATAAAATAGTTCTAAACCCTAGAAGTTTGCTTATCTTTAGTTGTTAAAACAATATCGACAAAATTGATTGCTTCAAGTTGGTCTGCAAGTGCTGCTCTGCTGGTCTTAGTATAAAATATTCCAAATTGATATCGCTGCTATCAAAACCGAAATGATTGTAGCAGCCAAGACTCCCAAATACATAGTTTTGGTGTCTTCTAGCTTATCATAATTGATGTCACTTTTTCTAAACTTAATTATGGTAGCTAAATAACCAATTGTTAAATACAAAGGTATTCCCATTAAATAGAACTTAATGCCCACAGCATCGATGTTGTGCAACTCAATATCGGTTAAATATACCGGAAATAGTCCATAAGGTTTGTATGGCTGTAGGATAAGAAATATTATTCCAAATGGAATTGAAACTACAAGTGTGCGTATAAGAACCTTATATCTAAAATAACTTGTAATCAAGTCTGCATAGTAAATCTCTTTTGATTCCTTTTCTAAATTAGGCTTGGGTTTCAAATTAACAGTGGGAATTGGAGGAGGTAGTTTATTAATTAATTCATTTAACTCCGAAATTTGTTCTAAAGGTGTCCAATCTGTCATGCCTTCGCACCAAACTAATGTATCTTTATCAAGATTTTGACTCTGCAAGTCTGCCTTTTCAAAAGGCCCTTGCTTTTCATTGTTTCTAATATAAAAATAATTTTTCAT
>RGVD01000426.1 GCA_010027395.1 Bacteroidota bacterium | reverse complement strand
TCAGAAGTTGAAGGCAAAGCAAAAGCCGAACAGCTTTTAAAGAAAATATTTGAGACCGTTCAAGCACTCAATCCTTCAAAAAATGCTACTGACTATTGGTTAGCAATCAACAAAACAATTCTCTCCTTTTCAAAGAAAATACAACCACTTTGGGATATTGAAAAAGGTGTTGCGACAGAAAGTATTGCAATTTCAAAAGAAGAAGCATTGACTTTCTTAGCAAAAGAAAGAGAAAAAATTATGCGAATGAGCCATAAAGAAGCATTGACAGAACTTATTAAAGTTCACAAAATTGAAAGCAGAATTAAAATTATCAATGCAATATCAGACAACGGATTATTCACACTAAAATAATGGAAATGAAAATAGATAAATATATAAACCAAATCATTGAAGGTAATTGTGTTGACATAATGAAAAAGTTTGATGATGATGTTATTGACTTAACAGTTACTTCGCCACCTTACGACAATTTGAGAAATTACAAAGGGTTTGATTTCCCTTTTGAAGATATAGCCAAAGAACTATACAGAGTTACTAAACCAGGTGGTGTTGTTGTTTGGGTTGTAAATGATGCAACCATTGAAGGTAACGAGACAGGAACAAGTTTTAAGCAAGCTCTTTATTTCAGAGAAATTGGCTTTAATCTGCACGACACAATGATTTTTCGCAAGACAAATCCTATACCTCAAATTTATCGCAAGCGTTACAATAATGAATTTGAATTTATGTTTGTTTTCAGCAAAGGAACTGTAAAGACACATAATCCTTTAATGGTTGACTGTTTGCACGCAGGATTAGAACTTAATGGCACGACATACAAAAACTTCTCAAAAAACGAACAGACAAGAGAGAAGATGGCAAAGCCAGTGAAGGACAAAAAAATTAAAGGTAACATTTGGGAATATGTGGTAGGCAAAAAACAAGAAGACCAAGAAGCTAAAGGACACCCAGCACCGTTTCCTTGCGAACTTGTTAGAGACCATATAAAATCGTGGACAAACCAAGGCGACCTTGTATTCGACCCAATGAGTGGTAGCGGAACAGTTGCAAGAGTTGCAGTAGAAATGGGCAGACAATATATTGGCGTTGACATAAGCCACGAATATTGCGACATAGCAAGAAAACGAGTTAAACTAATTGAAAATACACCATCCTTTTTAGTTGATAATAATATTGTTGATACTAGTGTCTATAAAAATGGTTGTTTACGTATATTGTATTCTTCTAAATATGGCAAAAATAATGCTCTCACATTTTTTAAATCCTATAATTATATTTATTCTAATGATATTACTATTTTTATGGACTCTCTATTATTAAATATCGATTCAAATTTACCTATTATTT
>RGVD01000425.1 GCA_010027395.1 Bacteroidota bacterium | reverse complement strand
AATGAAGGATATGGCACTTCAACACTTTTAATAATATTATAATAGCTAAATACAAGCTGGCCGAATTCGGCAAACAATAAACCTACAGAAAGAAAAATTATAGTGAGACCAAGAGCACTTTTACGGCCACCCCACTTATTAGCATTTAACAGACCAAAAATTGCTCCCAAAAGAGCCATTAAGCCATAGGTAGCGCCAAAAGCTAGTTTGTAATTTGCGTTCTGGTTAGTAAGTGAAATGAACACCCAGAAACCCACTAATACGGCAAATAACACGACCGATAGTTCCAGTATATGTTTTGAGTTTTTGTTTAAATCCATTACTCTTTAAGTATAAGCGCTTAACAGATTATGTCAATAAAACAAAACATCAATAAAACTAATGCTAAAAGCCCTAATACCCATCTCCCGGATTTCCCTAAATTTGAACATCTAACTATTGATCATCGCACCGTATTAGAGGACATAACCAATAAGTTTGATTCATATTCGGACTTCAATTTTATTAGCCTGTACTCTTGGGACACACAAAACGAAATTGAAGTAAGCAGTCTAAATAATAATCTGATAATTAAATTTACAGACTATAGTAGCCCCGACATTTTCTTCTCTTTTATAGGCACCAACAAGATAGAAGAAACTGCCAAAATATTGATCCAGCATTCTATAGACGCGGGACACCAGCCGTATTTATCGCTAGTTCCCGAGGCTGTAGCCAGTAAACTACTCGACGGCAATACTGATCTGATCGTTAAAGAAGACCGCGATAATCATGACTACATACTTTCGGTAGAAACTTTGACACGTTTTAGTTCTAATCAATTTAGAGGAAAAAAGAATCTCTACAATAGATTCCACAAACTGCATGGTAATTCTCAAATCAGCAAAGAACTTGACCTGAACAATTCAGAAATAAGATCTTCAATAATTGAAGTCCTAGATGATTGGAGCGAATCTAGAAACAAAAATGATGAAGACACAAGAAATGAATTTATAGCTATAAAAAAATGCTTGAACAACCAGAAGTTCCTCAACATTAAAGCTTTTGGAGTATACGTAGAAGACAAACTTATAGCCTTTACGCTATTTGAAATGCGCAACAATCGAGAGGCTATTATCCATTTCGATAAAGCCAACATCAACTATGTTGGGATTTTCGAGAATCTAAAGCATGGATTTGCCAAGTTACTTAACGACCAAAACGTAGCGACAATAAATTACGAACAAGACCTAGGAATAACCGGGCTCAGGCGAGCAAAAGAGTCGTATCATCCAATCAAATTTTTGAAAAAATATACCATCAAACTACCCTGAAAGTTGTTTAGTAATCTGTAATTGATATAATTAGACCA
>RGVD01000424.1 GCA_010027395.1 Bacteroidota bacterium | reverse complement strand
CATGAATTTCAGGCTCACAAACTAGCATTTATGACTCACCAAGAGATGAGTCCAGAAAAGTGGGAAAAATTAATTGAAGATAAGAAAATTCGTGACCAGAATAAGTATGAACCAAAGTTAGAAGCATCTACTGACAAATTCACATGTCGCAAATGTTACTCAAAAAAATGTACTTACTATCAACTACAAACCAGGTCTGCTGATGAACCCATGACTACATTTGTTTCATGCCTCGACTGCGGAAAACGTTGGAAGTGTTAAATAACAATTTCTAAATCCTCAACCATCCAATATTCAGAACCACGGTTAGGTAAGGGTCGTCTGATTATAAATGGTATTTTTTTCTCTTCTAGTTCTCTTATAGCAATAAGATAACCATCAATAACACCTTCTGGTACTTTTACGAACGGAGTAGCACCATCATTGATTTGTTTTGCTCGCTGTCCCAAAATTCTTGTTTTCTCATATTTTGTCAACATGGGTAATGTTTTGTGCAAGCTATCTACGATTACACCATTTGCATCTCGAACAACACGAGCCAAATTATAAATCTCATCATAATTTTGTATAAGACTTTCGGGATGAAAATTCACTAAATAATCTTCCCTTAGTTCTTTATCAAATTTTTTCAATTTTGACTCATCATCGTCATCACTATCACCCTTATCGCTGTTTCCGTCACCATCTTGTTCATCATCACTATTATATGCTAACTCCTCTTCAGTAGGTTGAACACCACGTGACTTTTTTTTCCTAGAGGAAGGTTTTGATGACGCTGCTGCTGCTGCTGCTGAAGAAACAGACTTCCCTTTGCCTATACCTTTTTTGTCAACATTCGCTTGTTCTGCTTCAACCGCCGCGGAACTAGTATCGCCTGCTATACCACTAACAGCATCTTTTAAACTTCCTAATAATTTCGAGAATCCACTTTTGAGATTTGGTTTTTCTTCGTCTTCACCTTCACCTTCACTGTCATCTCCTTCAGTTTCTGTTTCAGTTTCTGAACCAGATGCTTTTGGACTAGGGTTATCGGAATCTTCTTCACCGAATCCTAGTATTGATTTTACTTTACTTTTAAGATTTGTAGGGCTTCCTTCGCTCTGGTCATCGCTTGTTTCTCCTTCGTCCTCGGAAATAAACTCTGAGGCTGAATCATTCTTCGATTTATCTGATGCTTGCATTGCGTTGTTTATATGTCTCTTATATATAATATAATGCGTTGATTTTATTTCAATTTTATATTAATAATATTAAAGCCAACATAACCCAAATATAAACCAAATATAAACCAAATACATAAAAATATTTATTATAGTATAATATCATTTCTAAATATTATACAATATTATAC
>RGVD01000423.1 GCA_010027395.1 Bacteroidota bacterium | reverse complement strand
TCAAACAAAATGGTTTGGTGTTGACCTGATTTAAGTAATGGAATATTAAACTTAGAATCAGCGATGCTATATACTCCGTTTGGATATAGAAACTTAACCTCTACTTCTTTGGCATCTCCATAACCCGTGTTTTGAAGGTTGGCTTCAAGGGTTATTTTCTCACCTTTTTTGGCTGTACCCCCTTTTTCTGAACTAAACTTATAGTCAACAATTTCAAGCATGGGAGCATTGAATTTCTTCGTACTGATATTTACTATTATCGGGTCAAGTCCAAACCCATTTTGTTCAGTTGCCTTTATTTGAAAGGTGGCTTTACCCGTTTCCAACTCCAAATTGGTTGACAATGGTATTTCGACTCTCTTACTCTCCCATTTTCTAATCCTACCTATATCCAAACTCTTTTGGTGTGTTAATCCAAGTAGGTTTTGAAGTTCACTTATCAATACCTTTACATTATAAGCATCCCCTTCGCCTGAATTGTTAATATTCAAAACAATCTTGGCATTTTCCATTGCATTCAATACATTGATGGATTCATTGGATGCATTTAGAATTAAAATTTGGGTATTGTCCACTACTAAATTTGGCGGAAAGAACTTGCCTTTTATTTCCAATGTCCTCAATGGACTTCTGTCTTGAAAGGCGGTGTTGGTATAATTGTAATAGTATTTACTCTGCGCTGCTGTGATACTTGTGTATTGTTTTACCTTCTTAACTTTAGTGTAAGTCTTGTACAAATTATAACCCCAAATGGCAACAGCTGTTCCCGCCATTGTGTATGATAGCAATTGTTGATTTTGGGCATTGTTAAAATAGGTATCTGAGGCTGATGTAGATTTAGAGTTGAGGTAATTGTTATAATTATCATAAGCATTTTGGTTTAAGACAATAGCACCAGCAATTGCCCCATAGCCCAATAATCCATTAATAATATGCAAACTTTTATTATCCAATCTGTATTCACCAAGACCAGGAAACAATGCGGACTTTATCATGTGTTTGCCCATAGGAACATATAAGGATGGCTTGGCTTCTACAACAGCAAACACTTCATCATTCAGTGTAGCATTGTCAATTTTCACTTGCCAAACGGCTATTTTCCCATTTCCAGATATTACGTTTTTGCCAACATCCCCTGTAAATGTTTTGGCTTCAACGGGGTTTGAATAGATATTAAACAACTTTACAGAAACATCAAACAACGCATCGGGATTTGAGCTGTTTAAGTCATAGCTAATAAGCACTTGATCTCCGTTGTATCTAATATCTACATTTCTAATATTTGATTCGGCATGAGCAAAATAGCAAATAAAAAAAGGAAGTATAAATAGGCTAATTTGTTTCATGATTAGAATGCTTTGGATTTAACTTGACCATAT
>RGVD01000422.1 GCA_010027395.1 Bacteroidota bacterium | reverse complement strand
AACCTTCATTCAATGAACGAGAAGTCAAAGATTTATCCATTTCAACAAACTCCATTTTCTGACGCATCAACTTCAAGAAATCGGTAGCCTCCATAGGCTCTAAACCTTGGTATTTACGTTTTTCATTAACTGCAGTTTTTAAGAAATTGGTAGTGCTTACTCCTGGAATTTCAATGGGATATTGAAATGCCAAAAACATACCTTCGCGCGCTCTGTCTTCTGCAGACATGTCTAATAGGTCTTTACCATCAAAAGTTACAGAACCCTCTGTCACATCATAGTCTGCACGACCAGCAAGCACCGCACTTAATGTACTTTTACCTGCACCATTAGGTCCCATGATAGCGTGTATTTCACCTGCTTTTACCTCAAGGTTAATTCCATTCAGAATTTTCTTTCCCTCAATCTCTGCTTTTAAATTTTTTATGCTTAAAAGCCCCTCTCCGACTCTCCCCAAAGGAGAGAGAGTTTGATTCCCTATTTTTTCTATTTCGTTCATAAATTTTTTTTTAAAAAAGTCTCCCCATTCGGGGAGATTTAGAGGGGCTTTCTTATCCTACACTTCCTTCTAAACTTACCGCTAACAACTTTTGAGCTTCTACCGCAAATTCCATTGGTAATTGATTCAATACTTCTTTACAAAATCCGTTTACAATAAGTCCTATGGCTTCTTCGGTTCCAATGCCTCTTTGGTTGCAATAAAACAATTGATCTTCTCCAATTTTCGAAGTACTTGCTTCATGCTCCACTTGTGAAGTATTGTTGTTTACTTCAATATATGGAAAGGTATGAGCCCCGCTTCTATCACCAATTAGCATACTGTCGCACTGGGTGTGGTTCCTAGATTTTTCAGCCTTCTTGTTCACTTTAACCAAACCCCTATATGAGTTATGTGACTTACCGGCAGAAATCCCTTTGCTCACAATTCTACTTTTTGTATGCTTGCCAATATGAACCATTTTAGTTCCTGTATCAGCCAATTGATGGTTGTTGGTAACAGCTACTGAAAAGAATTCACCGGTTGAATAATCGCCCTTTAAAATACAGCTTGGGTATTTCCAAGTGATAGCTGAACCTGTTTCAACTTGAGTCCAACTGATTTTAGAATGAGCACCTTCACAAATACCGCGTTTGGTAACAAAATTATAGATTCCCCCTTTACCTTCTTTATCTCCTGGATACCAATTTTGAACCGTTGAATACTTTATTTCAGCATGGTCGTGGGCTACCAATTCAACTACGGCAGCATGAAGTTGGTTTTCATCACGCATGGGGGCAGTACAACCTTCAAGATAACTCACATAGCTGTTATCATCTGCAATGATTAAAGTTCTTTCAAACTGACCCGTGTTCTCTGCATTGATGCGGAAATAGGTTGA
>RGVD01000421.1 GCA_010027395.1 Bacteroidota bacterium | reverse complement strand
TATTATCTTTTAAAATTTTTATGCAAAATTTATAATAATTTAATTTTTCCTCAACAGCATTTTCTAATAAATCATGAGGAGATTTTAATGGTTGACCTGGATAAGCACGTAATGCCTTAATAAAATAATCATTCATTCCACAATTGAAGAAATGGCGTATGTCTTTTTCCTGCCCATCGCCACTAATGGCAATAATGTAGATTTTGTCTGATTTTGAATTCGTTTCGTAGGGGCGAATTTGTGTGTTCGCCATTATTTTGTCTGGGTTGTTTTGAGCCTCAATTCTTCTGATTGCAAGTGAGGCAAAATCACCATTGAGGTTATTTTGATTTGATTGAGAAAAATCTGATTGTTTGGAGCTGAAATCTTTGAGCATCCTGATTTCTTCCTCAGTAGTTTTGCTACTGCCCATATTAATATCGGTGAGTATTAAATCAAAGGATGATTTGCCATTTTGATCAAGGCTGTTTTTATAGATATTTAGTAGCTCTTTGCCATCCTGTGCTGTGGTAATTTCTAGACCATTGGTGGTTAAAAAGTTTTTAAGCATTGTTAAGCTAACAGGTGAATCATCAGCAATAATTGCCTTTTTGCCTTTGATGAGTTTTAGAATATCTTGCTTCGTGCCAAGTGATTGCAAGGTTCTTTGATGATTAAAGATTTTGTTGCTAATTTGGCGAATATCATTTTCTATTATTGTTGCTTGCCCTAATTGCTTCAACCTTTTCTCTTCCTGCTCTTTTAAGGTTTGTTGCTTTATTGCCTCTTTGGCTTTGATTAGCTCTTCCTCTGATAATTTAGGGAAAAGCATTGAGAATTTTGTCCAATTATTATTTGTTATTTTAACCCCTTCTTTCTCCCCTTTATTAAGAGGGGCTGGGGGTGTGTATTGTGATTCATCCCCTTCTTTCTCCCCTTTATTAAGAGGGGCTGGGGGTGTGTATTGTGATTCAACAATAATATCGCCATCAAAAATCTTCATATTCCTCTTGCAAAATGACAATCCTAAGCCCGTTCCATCCTTCTTGCCGGAGGTAAAGAAATCATTGAATAATTTGGGTATAATTTCTGGAGGAATGCCAGGACCAGTGTCGTGAACATAGATTACATTATATTTGCTGTAATCAATGCCACTACTTCCATCATTAGAGTTGCTGGCTATTGTGGTGGGGGCTAATTCAGTTGCTTTAACGCTAATATTCTGGCTAACATTTTGCTCAACATTATGGATTGCTTCGTCGTTTTCAACTCCTCGCAATGACGGGTCGGAGGTTTCAGCTCCAATGGTGACAATTGAATCTGGATAGTCTTTGGGATAATAGAGAGCGTTTTTTAGGAGGTTGTAGAGGATATAAATAACAACTGTTTGATCTGCCTTAA
>RGVD01000043.1 GCA_010027395.1 Bacteroidota bacterium | reverse complement strand
GTTTCTTTATCGTGTTCTCTCCGAAAATGACAGCGCTCTCTTCCTCCTTGAATACGAGAATGACGGCCATACCGCTCATTTTCATGCGATGCGGATTCAGGAAACCGTACAGATTTCCTTTGTCCAAAATAAAATTCCCACACCAAATGAGCGAATGGCTCTTTTGGAATGGATGCAGCATCTCTTTCAAACATACATTGTGGCCAATTACTTTCAGGATCCCTTGCGACGATGTGTGATACACGAGGGTTTACATTTTGCACAGTAAGTGCAATAGCATTTATTTTTATATCCATGAGTTGTAGCCCTCTTAGGCAGTTGGCCCTTTTTATGTAGTCATCATTTTCCATTATATCAATATAAACTTAGCGATACTTCTTCGAAACACGGCGTGTCCCATTTGCTCTCGGGATAAGGCCTTTTGCTTTTAAGGAGGACGTCATCGTAAATCCAATCGGCTTTCCTTTTTTCCATAATCGATAATAGGCTCGATTGCGTTTTGTTGGGCGATATCCACTACGTTTGGTTTGGTGACGTATTTTATGACCGCCAAACTTACGATTCATTACCACCATTTTTTCTTGCAATGTTACTAAAAAGAAACCGGATGCGAAAATAACCGATAATATTAACTTGGGCGAAGTGCAAGTGAAGGCCGAACGTAAAGAGCCTGAACTTCAATACCAAGCCAGCGAAACCAAAGTGAATGATTTGATTCATACCCGTCTAGAAGTTTCGTTTGATTATAAAAATCAGCACTTATTGGGCAAAGCTACTCTTAGTTTCAAACCTCATTTTTATACTACTAAGGAGCTTGATTTAGACGCTAAATCCATGCAAATAGAAAGGGTAGGATTGCTTTCGGTAAAGGATACCATGACTTTAGCCTACACCTATGCTGCTGATAAACTTCACATCATATTGGATAAAAATTATACAAGAAACGATTTGTATAAAATATTTATTCAATACATAGCCAAACCAAACGAGGTGAGCCAAAAAGGAAGCGCTGCTATTAGTGATGCCAAAGGTTTGTATTTTATTAACCCCAATCACGAAACTCCTAATAAGCCCCGTCAAATATGGACGCAGGGTGAAACCCAAAGCAACAGTTGCTGGTTTCCAACCATAGATGTGCCAAACGAAAAGCATAGTCAAGAAATTTTTATCACTGCTGATGCCAATGATGTTACGCTTAGTAATGGAGATTTGATTTATTCAAAGCAAAATAAAAATGGCACACATACTGATTATTGGAAGCAAGACAAGCCGCATGCTGTGTATTTAACTATGATGACTGTTGGCGAATTTGCTGTTGTTAAAGACAAGTGGCGAGATACCATGGAAGTAAATTATTATGTTGAAAAGGAATTTGCTCCTTTTGCAAAAATGATTTTTGGTAACACGCCTGAAATGCTGGAAACTTTTAGTAAAACCTTGGGTGTAGATTATCCATGGGATAAATTTTGTCAAGTAGTTGTGAGAGATTATGTAAGCGGTGCTATGGAAAACACTTCTGCTGTAGTGCACATGGAAGCCTTGCAACACGATGCACGCGAGCATTTGGATGCTACCTATGAAGACGTGGTTTCACATGAACTGTTTCATCATTGGTTTGGCGATTTGGTGACTGCTGAAAGCTGGAGCAATTTGCCATTAAACGAAAGCTTTGCTACTTATGGGGAATACATTTGGCACGAACACAAATATGGTAGGATGTATGCAGATAAAGAGTTTGAAGCCAATTTGCAGAGTTATATTAGGTCGAAGAACAAACACAAAACCATTCCTATTCGCTATAAATACCAATCACGTGAAGATATGTTTGATGTGGTAAGTTATGCCAAAGGTGGCCGCATATTGCACATGCTAAGGTATACAGTCGGTGATGAGGCTTTTTATAAATCATTACAATTATATTTAACAAGGTTTGCTTACAAGAATGCAGAAATTCATGATTTGAGAATGTGTTTTGAAGAAGTATCAGGTCGTGACTTGAACTGGTTCTTCAATCAATGGTTTTTAAAAGCAGGTCACCCTCAGTTGGATGTTAAATACAGCTATAGCAACAATAATACCTCTGTAAGAATTATAGTGAAACAAAGTCAAGATTCTACCCTTGGTTTATATACCATACCGCTTGCGCTGGATGTGTATACAGGCAGTAAAGCCAATCGCGAAAGTGTTGTTATTAGCCATAAAGTTGACACGTTTGATTTTTCATATTCACAAAAAATTAGCTTAACCAATCTAGATGCAGAAAAAGTATTATTAGGTATTTTAAGAGATAACAAAACAGATGCTGAATACCTTTTTCAGTTACAACATGCAGATAATTTTATTGATAAGAAGCAAGCTGTTGCAGCCATTATCAACATTGGTAGACTCGATTCTGTGCAACTCATCGATGCCGTTTCATACTGTTTAAACCATCCATTTTATGGTGTAAAAGAGCTTGGATTAAATCTATTGTCAAAACAGAAACTGAGCATTAAAGAACAATTTGAAGCGCAAATTTTGAGTTTAGTAAATTATAAAGATGAGGCTATCATAAGGTCAGGCGCTATCAATACTTTGGCTGATATTGATAAAATAAAATTTAAAGCTCAAATATTAAATGCCTTGAATGATTCAGCTTACAGTGTGGTTTCTTCAGCCTTATCTCAATTGGTTGATGTGGATGAGGAAGCAGCTTTGCGTTTTTGTAAAGACAATGAGAATGCCAAGAGCGGCATGCTTCAAGCCAATATAGCATCTATCTATACCATGGTGGCAAAGGATAATAAGAATGCTTATTTCAAAAATCAAATTGGCAAAAATGGCTATTATGGTTTTACAATTTTAAGCGCTTATGGCAAATATTTAAAGGCAAGCAATGATGCCATCGTGTCTGAAGGTATTGATCACATTATTGATTATGTGGGTAAAGGTAATATAGGCTATAACCAATTTGCTGTTAAAAATATCTTGAATGATTTAAGACAGCGTTATAAAGAAAATGTAAAAGAATTGGACAAAAGCAAAGAGCTAAATTCTGCTAAAGCCCAAGCCTATACAGACATTTTGAATCAACTAGATAAGCTTGAAACTAAACTAAAATCACTTTCTGACATCGAAGAATAACTGGTCAGAGCATAGCACTTCCCAAGTATTTTCTTGTTGTATGTAAGTTATCATCCTATATTTTGTAAGGTCTAGGCCATGAGGAATGCCAATTTTAAATTCACCCTTTACTCCCTTTAATGGACGGGTATAGAAGAACTTAACCACATTGTGATGGTGCAAGGTTTTGTTGGCATTTTCACCACTTGTTATTTTGTTTAATAAGTCTTGTTGCACCAAAGCCACATTTATTAGGCAACTATCTGTATTACCCCATAAGGCATAACCTATGGTTAAACTATCTTCATTTGGCACCATTTGAGAGGCTACTCTGATAAAGTGTTTCGAAGGTTTGGTTAATGATTTACTTATAAAACGACCAATCTCTTTTTTTGCCATGCCAGGCCAAATCTCATTACCGTTGCAAACCGCCATTGGCGTGTAAACCGCCTCTAATTTATTCTTCGACAAATAGGTCCTTTGTCTTTTCGAAAAAACACTGTCACTTAATGGATCTATCCAACCCGAGCGGTTCCAAATATCTACATGGAAATCAACTATAGAAACAGGGTTATTTGTTGAATCAGATATATGAATGAGTTCAGCCATAAACTTGTCTGCCTCAGGGCAACTTCCACATCCTTCGGATGTGAAGTTTTCAATCAAAACAGTTGGTTGAAATTGGTTGGTGTCAATTGCCTGTTGAGCGAAAGATGGTAAAGCACATTGACTAAAAAACAATGTGAAAATAATTTGTCTACACTTTTTCATAATTCAATTGGTAATACTTGATGAAATTTTTTGGCAATAGTCTGCTTATATTCAAATTTTTTTCCAAAAATAAGAAAGCCTAACATCAATGCGATAAAATTTTATCTTTGTTACTTAAATTATGACCAACGACCAATTAAAAAATCTAAAGCTAAGAGCTGAAGCCTTGAGGAGGTATCTTTGACGTTGATACCAAATTAATTCTAATAGCTGAAGAAGAGAAACAAACGCACTCTGCCATATTTTGGGACGACCCCAAGCGTGCTGAGCAAGTGCTAAAATCCATTAAACAAAAGAAAATTTGGACCGATGCCTATCAACACACCCTTGGATTGGTGGATGATTTGGCTGTCTTATATGAATTTTTTCAGGCAAATGAAGCCTCAGAGGAAGAGGTGGATGCTGCTTATGCTATAGCTGTTGAATCACTTGAAGAACTAGAGTTGAAGAACATGCTAAGTGGCGAGGAAGATCAATTAAATTGCATTCTTAACATCAATTCAGGTGCGGGTGGTACCGAAAGCCAAGATTGGGCTCAGATGCTGATGCGTATGTATATTCAATATGCGGACAAGCATGGTTTTAAGGCTGAGGTAATTGATGAACAAGCTGGAGATGGGGCAGGTATTAAATCTTGCTCGATAGAGGTACATGGCGATTTTGCTTATGGTTACCTAAAGGGCGAGAATGGTGTACATCGTTTGGTGCGTATCTCTCCTTTTGACAGCAATGCCCGCAGACACACCAGTTTTGCTTCTGTGTATTGTTACCCTATTGTTGACGAAAGCATAGAGATTGATATTAAAGATGCCGATATCGAAATCCAAACCTCTCGTTCAGGGGGGGCTGGAGGGCAAAATGTAAACAAGGTGGAAACCAAAGTACAGCTTACTCATAAACCCACAGGTATTGTGATTGTTTGTCAGGTGGAACGCTCACAGAGTGCCAATAAAGAGCGTGCCATGAAATTACTTAAATCACAGTTGTATGAACTTGAATTGCGTAAGCAAAACGAGGCCAAGGATGTGATTGAGGCAGGCAAAAAGAAAATAGAGTGGGGAAGCCAAATTCGCAATTATGTTATGCATCCTTACAAGTTGGTAAAAGACCTAAGAACAGATACCGAAACTAGCAATGTGCAAGCTGTGATGGATGGCGATTTGGATATGTTTATTAAAGCCTACTTGATGGAATCTTCAGGCCATTAATGTGCTAAAGCCTTTAAAAGAAATAAAAGTTAATAACTGAAAATGGGTTCAGATCTTTTTTATTATTTATTTATACAATGATTGCCATTTGTTGCAAACTGAATGATTAAAAATATTTATGTATTTTTATACAATTTGAAAAAAGTTTCTGCAATTTTCAATCATAAATGTAACCAATTAAAAATATACTAGCTTTCTATGTATATGATATTTTTTTGCTCATTCAAAAAGAAAACAATCTATTAACCCAAATGGTAGTGGTTATTCCATTTTTGTAAATCAAGATACAAAATAGATGTCCAGAAAGCTCTGGACATCCTAATGAAGTATCTAATTATTATTTAATATTAAATTGTTTTTTATCAAGTCGTCATCATCATCTTCGTCATCATCATCTTCGTCAAATTCTAATCCTTCAAAATCAAATTCAGAATCTTCATCATGCATAAGTACTTCTGCCTTAAAAGTGCTCTCAGCTTTATCATCCAAGGCATTAAACCAAATACACTCTACTGCACCTGTAGCAGCATCATAAAAGTTAACAGTCATTAAAGGTCCGCCAGAAAACAATCTTACGGTATCGCCTATTTCAAATAAATTTTCCATATTTTCATTGTTTTTACTTCGTGAAGTACAAATTTTTATATTACATAATAGTTATCTAAATAAGAAGAAAGTGTAACTAATTACATGAACAAGAATTGTTAGGGGGAATAAGGTAAGTACAAGTTTGCTTATAGCCATTGTATTCATAAACCTTAAAATAATATGTATTATTAGGATTGCAATTAGTAACTGTTACTGAACTTCCAGTACCATTGTATACTACAAAATCACCTGAAATTATTTGATCGCCTTGGCCAAATACAGTGCTTGCGTTGTATTCTGTTCCATCTAATGGTGCAGATTTAATTTTCCCATTTGCACTTGCTACTACTATTCGTCTGTTGCCATCTGCACTTTTCCAGTTAAGGTAAATGCTCATGTTAGCACCTGAGATAGTTGGTGTTTGGGTAATATTTTGAGGTGTGTTTATAGGTTTTGATGGCAAGGATCCTCCCCAAATACGTTGAACAAATTGGGGACTATCAATAAAGGGATTTCGGTTGTTTTGAACTGCATAAATTGCATTGTTTCGATTAATCTCTTTTGTACTTATTGGATCTTGGTTATGCCACTTAATTAACAAAGCAAGTTTCCAAGGTTTAAAAACAGGGAAGGAATTACTATCAAATAAAACAGAAGCATTGCTATTGGACGCCCATCCTGCAATTAAATTTTCATAACATGTGGCCATATAAAAATAACCTCGAGCCAAGTCACCTTTGTATTCATCTATGGGTTCAAATGCTTTACCTGCAAATCCTCCACCAAATGCAAAAGTATTTAATCCACTTTTAGATCCATTTTGTGTTGGGGTGCTTGCTGATGTGGAAATGGCTACCTCACCATAGGGATCATTGCTTCGAATATTATTCACTTTGGCATCAGTAGGATATATGATAAACATGTCGCTAACCATTGGAGCAGCACTCGCAAACCAACTTTGAGGGAAGCTATGCTCACGCACATAGCAATCACCTTCCTTACCTGTGTAGTTTCCACATTGACTCGTAATTAAAGGATAAGCATAATTGGCAATAGGAGGGCTTAAATTTGTGCTATAAATATCCCATAATTTACCATCATAAAACACATCGGTGGATGCATAATATTGCCAGAGGTTGGCATAGCTTATTACAGTGTGTGATGATATTTTATTGAATAAAGCAGTTTTAAGACTTGCTCCAGATAAGGAATTTAAGCCTGAATAATAAGTGCTAATATTGGAGGGTATATTGGTACCTATTCCATTGCAACTAACAGAAATGCTAAGGCTATTTGAACCCACACTAGATAAATTGATATTGGCATTCCTTAAACCCAATTGATTAGGTGTAGCTCTCACATATATTAATATATTACTTACTGTATTAGCAATCGCTCGAACGTTTATTGGTTTAGAGCCAAAATTCTTATTAGAAAAACTTGATATTTCAAAACCATCAGGCACATCCACAACAACTGAGGCAGTTAATCCATTGGCATTAATTATAAAATATTGGGCAGAAGATGACATACCAAGCAAACAATTACCAAAACTAGGTATAGTAGAAACAGAGCTTGAAATATTGCCAGCATGCAAACATGCTTGCATACAAATAAATAGGGTAAATGTAAAATTTCTCACAGGCTAAATAAACTGCGATACTAAATATAATTTATGGAATAAGTATTATCTATGTTTTATGCTTTGAAATAATGTCAATTATTGGTATTTCATTTTTTTGAATGAGTTACTTTCTGCATAATTTTATTTTAGGGAAAATAATTACAATTTATTGTATGGCTATGCGTCTCGTTGCAATTTTTTTATTCTCATATATTATTTGTATTAAATACAATCCTTTTGAAAATGAACTCACATCTATGCTTGCTTGATTGCTGTTTATTATGTTACTAAATATTTCTTCACCCAAAATAGATACTAATTTAATAGATTCAATTTTGTTGTTGCCACTGGCTAGAATGTTTATTTTAGAGTTACTTGGATTTGGGTATAATTCAAACGAAGCTTGTTGATTTGATAAGGTTTGTATTCCTGAAATAATGGTATCATTTATTATCAATTTAAGTACAACTGGCAAATGCTCACTCATATAATACAAGGCATTAGTCATATCTGAAGGAATTGTTGGATTTGAGGGTGGATCTATTAAAGCTTTATTTACATGCAATCCATCCTGACCAATTACTTGATAAGATCCAGACATATATTTAAATGAATGAGTCCCATTCATTAGACTTGCATTTAACAAAATATGATCAAAACGATTGTCCATTCCACCAACTGCATTGCAATCTCCCGGGTCATTTGTTCGAGTGCTTTGCGTTAAATAATATGCAAAACTATTGGGCTGTGAATCCCAATTACCCAATTGGTTTGGTGGGTCAAAAAACTTTATATTAGAATTTATTGGATTTATTAATGACTGAAAACAACTCTCATTCGAACTTGTGGTATTCAAATCTCCCATGAAAACAATATTTTCATTATTTGAAATATTTGCATTAAGCCAAGACATTGCACCTGCTATCTCAGTTGCTCTATCGTTAGTATTGTTAGCACCAGATTTTAAATGAGCTACTACAAAATTAATGAAAATAGTATCATGAATATCTGCCAAATCATTAGCCCTATAAAATAATTTGTGTAAGGTAATATCACTAATATTTTTATCAGCATTATAAATTACTGCAGTCTTCACAAATCCAAATTTATTCTTATTAAAATAAAACATATTTACTTTAGGATACGAAGATTCAAGAGTATACTCTCCATAATTCCAGCAACCCAAACAAATTGAATCAAGCACATAATTTATTATGGTATCCTTACAAAAGCTTTTGCTAGCATTTATTTTTAACATAGCTATGATGTCAGGCTTATCATATTGGAGAATGGTTTTAAGATAATTACTTTTGAGATTGAAATTAAAGAGTGGACAATTACTTGAAGGAGCAGTACCAAAATTACCTACATTATAGCTCATCACTTTAATAGAATCAACTAAAGATTGCGCTCTGACAATTTGAAAGTTGCCCATAAAAAGCAAATTCATAACGAAGACAAGTATAGATGAATTTACTTTTTTCATTTTTACAAATATATAAATTAACCAAACGAGGTATGATATTATTACTAGCCTCCATCAAAGTTTATTATTTTTAGAAAGTGACAAACCAACAAATAACCAAAACTAAAAGGCTTTTCGTTTTCATTTTTTTAAAACACCATGAAAGGCAGGATCGTAGATCGTAACTCCTCAATTAATTTTTTGGTGCAATATTTGTTTAATTGGATTTGCCACAACATATTTGAATACATGAAAAAGCTAATATTACTCATTGCCATCCTTCCAATGATTGTGTCATTTGCGCCTAAACAGCAAGACTCCCTTAAGTGGTACTCTTGGAACGAAGGTTATCCATTGGCTCAAAAACAAGGAAAAATTTTATTAATAGATGCCTATACCGATTGGTGTGGATGGTGCAAGCGTATGGACCGCGATACATATGCAAATGCGGATGTAATCAAAAAGCTTAACCAACATTTTATTGCTATTAAATTCAATCCAGAATTAAGGGATTTGAAATACAAGGTTGATAGCCAAACCTACTCGGCAGCTGAGTTTTTTGGTCAGCTAAATAGGGGAGAGTCAACTGGTTTTCCAACCACTTATTTTATCTCGCCCGTAAAACGCAGCCTGTTAATGCAACCAGGTTACCTTGGTCCTGCTGATTTCATGTCGGTTATGGATAAAGTTATTAGCGATAATAAATAAAAATGTTGAGATTTATTATTCATCCCTTTCAACAAATCAATTAGCTTTGCTGCTCCATTTTTATTATGAGTGACGATATAAAACACGAATGTGGCATTGCCCTTATTCGATTATTAAAACCCCTATCATATTACCAAAAAAAGTATGGTTCAGCTCAATATGGCCTTCAAAAGCTTTATTTGCTGATGGAAAAGCAACACAACCGCGGCCAAGATGGTGCGGGAGTAGGTGTTGTGAAATTAGACCCTGAACCAGGCGAAACTTTCATATATCGCAAAAGAGCCAATGCAAGTGGCGCTATTGCAGAAATTTTTGAAAGCATATCAAAAAAAATAAGCAAATCGGGTAGCAAAGAGCAATTGAATGATGCTGATTATGTGAAGAAAAACGTACCTTTTATGGGCGAGGTTTTGCTGGGTCATTTAAGATACGGCACACATGGTGGTAATAGTGTAGATTTATGCCACCCCTTCATTCGCGAAAATAATTGGATTAGCCGTAACCTCATGTTGGCGGGTAATTTCAACCTAACCAATGTGGATGAATTGTTTGATGTATTGGTAAGTTTGGGGCAACATCCTGTTGAACGAGCTGATACTGTTACCTTATTAGAAAAAATAGGTCATTTCTTGGATGATGAAGTCCAAAGAAATTTCACTCGTTTTAAACTAGAAGGTCATAGCAACAAGCAGATTACAGATAAAATTGCTGAAAATGTAAATGTGTCAAACATCCTAAAACGGGCCTTGAAGGAAGCCGATGGTGGCTACGTGATGGCTGGAGTGATTGGTCACGGAGATGCTTTTGTGATGCGTGATCCTAATGGTATCAGACCATGTTTTTATTACTACAATGATGAGTTTGCCGTAGTAACAAGCGAAAGGCCAGCTATACAAACCGGTTTCAACATTCCAATTCGTGAAATAAAAGAATTAGGTGCTGGAAATGCTCTAATCATTAAGAAAAACGGACACATAGAAGAAGTTAATATCAAGCCTGCTTTAGAGAAAAAATCATGTTCGTTTGAACGTATTTACTTCTCTAGGGGCAATGACCGCGATATATACAAAGAGCGTAAAATGTTGGGCTATTTGTTAGCTGACATTATTATGAAGCAGGTGGGTAATGACTTTAAAAATACCGTTTTCTCATACATTCCAAACACCGCTGCAGTAGCGTTTTATGGCATGGTGGATGGTGTTACAGATTTATTGGATGTTTGGAAAGCGGATGAAATAGCTAAGCTAGGTGCACAGCCCGACCTAACCCAAATCATGAATATCCTTAAAACTCATCCGAGACGTGAACGAGTAGCGGTGAAGGATGCCAAACTTAGAACATTTATTACCGATGATGCCCATCGCGAAGACATGGTAGCCCATGTGTATGACGTGACCTACGGTATCATTAACAATGATAAAGATACCCTTGTGGTTATTGACGACTCGATAGTTCGTGGTACCACCTTAAAGCAAAGTATTCTGCGTATTTTAGATAGATTACATCCTAAGAAAATTATCATTGTTTCTTCTGCACCGCAAATTCGCTACCCAGATTGCTATGGTATTGATATGAGTAAAATGAAGGATTTTATAGCCTTCCAAGCTCTGATTGCATTAATAAAAGATCATAAGAAAGATGCATTTTTAGATAAGGTATATCAAAAATGCAAAGCTCAAGAAAGCAAGCCTAAAGAGGAGATGATGAATTATGTGAAAGAATTGTATGCCCTTTTTTCTGTGGAAGAAATTTCGGCTAAAATTTCTCAGATTGCCAAACCGAATGAGATAAATGCCGAAGTGGAAGTGATATTTAATAGCATCGAAAACTTGCATAAAGCTTGTCCAAATCATACTGGTGATTGGTATTTTAGTGGCGATTACCCTACACCAGGTGGTAATAAAGTGGTGAATAAAGCCTTTATCAATTTTGTGGAAGGAAATAGCGGAAGAGCCTATTAATAGATAGTTTTTAACCTAATTAACATAACATGATTTTACGTTCCGAAAATTTAGTTAAACGATACAAGAAACGCACTGTTGTTGACAATGTGAGCATTGAAGTAAACCAAGGCGAGTGTGTTGGATTGTTAGGACCAAATGGGGCAGGAAAAACCACTTCGTTTTATATGACAGTAGGTTTGATTAAGCCTGACGCAGGTCGTGTGTTGTTAGATGGCGAAGAACTAACCAATTTGCCCATGTACAAAAGGGCTCAAAAAGGTTTGGGATATTTACCTCAAGAGCCTAGTATTTTCAGGACATTGAGTGTAGAGGATAATATTAGATCGGTGATGGAAATGAATAATATTCCTAAAGCCGAAATTGAAGAAAAGCTTGAATCTTTGATTAGCGAATTCACTTTACACAAAGTGCGTAAAAGCATGGGTAATGTGTTGAGTGGGGGTGAAAGACGCAGAACTGAAATTGCACGTGCCTTGGCTGTTAACCCTAAGTTTATTTTACTTGACGAACCATTTGCAGGTATTGATCCTATTGCTGTTGAAGACATTCAGCAAATTGTGGCTAGACTTAAACATAAAAATATAGGGATATTAATTACCGACCATAATGTACACGAAACTCTTTCTATTGTAGATAGGGCTTATCTTTTGTTTGAAGGTAAAATTCTAAAAACAGGCACTGCACAAGAACTAGCTGATGACGAGATGGTGCGTAAAGTATACCTGGGTCAAAACTTTGAGTTAAGGTATAGTTAGAAACGAAACCCCGTCAGACGATTACGGGTAAGGTATTGGGGAGAAAGGCGTCAGACGGGTAAATGAAATCCCATTCAAATATTTAAGTCAATTAAGTCAAACAATTTTTAGTGTCTGATAGCCTAAAATAAAATGGAAGAAACCCAAAAGAACAACCCCTTGCATGGCAAAACCCTTGAAGCCATATTAACCCATTTGGTAAACACTTTTGGTTGGGAGGAATTGGGAGAAAAAATCAGTGTAAATAGTTTTAGAAACAACCCAAGTATTTCATCAAGCCTGAAGTTACTTCGTAAAACGCCATGGGCAAGGGCTAAGGTGGAGAGTCTGTATTTATACTGCCTAAGAAAAGGGATTTAATTGATTAGGCTTCTTTCCTAATTGAACGTCTTTGCTTCATCCCGATGTATCGGGATGAAGCAATCTCTTTATAGATAAAATCGACAATTAATTTGTTATAAAGATAAAACTAAGATATTATGAAATATGAAAGGGGTCTATTAACAAATCATATCCTATTCATATATTTGGTCCAATGTCCATTGAACGTTTTTTAATAATACTTAAATCTATTGAAAACCCCGAAGGGGTTTAATACCAATAGCCGCAGGTGAAACCTGCGGTTAATAATACAGAGAGCAAGCGAACCCTGAAGGGGTTCAATAACTATATCCATGTTTTGAATCTCATAATTTTTATTAGTTTCTATTGCATCAATTTTGAGATAATTTAATTTTTTATAAAGCTATTTTTGTTTGTCTTTTTATTACTATTGCTTTTATAAATAAATGTTCAAGCACTTTGTATGATTAAACGCCTCTTATTTTATATTGCTCTGATTGTTTTAATAAACAACATTCAAGCGCAAACATTGCCCTTAATTCCAAAACCCAATCAAATAACCATGGGCATGGGAAGCTTTACTATAGATAAGAATACCAGTATATTGGCAGATAAGAAATCATCTGAAGCAAAGTATTTACAAGAATATATTCAAAGCAATTATGGTATTAAGTTAAAGATTACAAATCATAGCAAATCAAACCAACAAGAAATTCAATTACTGCCTATTTCTAAAGTGTCAAGCGATAACAAAGAGGCATATAAATTATCGGTTAAGGCAAATCAGATTTCAATTCAGGCCAATAATGCTGTTGGTATCTTCAATGGTATTCAAACATTATTCCAGTTATTACCATTAGAAAAAAATACCACTTTATCTGTTCCTTGTCTAAATATTTCTGATGCTCCAATATACGAATGGCGTGGCATGCACTTGGATTGCAGCCGACATTTTTTTAGCAAAGATGAAGTGAAAAAATACATTGATTATTTGGCTATGTACAAGTTAAATGTTTTTCATTGGCATTTGGTTGATGACCAAGGTTGGCGTATCGAAATCAAAAAATATCCATTGCTTACCAAAATAGGTAGCAAGCGCAAAGCCACTTTAATAGGTAAACCTACTTTTGATTCATTAGGAAAACCTTCTCCAAATGATACATATGATAGCACTTTGTATGAAGGATATTACTCCCAGAAAGATATCAAAGAAGTGGTTGCTTATGCGAAGATAAGACATATCACAGTATTGCCGGAAATAGAAATGCCAGGACATTCTTCAGCGGCCTTGGCTGCCTATCCTCAATTTGCTTGCAATGCGGGACCTTTTGAAACCTTTAGTAGATGGGGCGTTTCGGATGAGGTGTATTGTGCAGGTAATGATGAGACCTTTACATTTTTAGAAAATATCTTAAAAGAAGTAATGCCCCTTTTTCCAGGAAAGTATATTCACATTGGTGGAGATGAGTGTGTGAAAACCCGCTGGAAAACTTGCCCTAAATGTCAGAAGCGTAAGGCTGATGAGCACTTAACAGATGAAGAGGCTTTGCAAAGTTATTTTATCACCCGTATTGAAAAATTTCTAAATGCAAATGGTAAACAAATTATTGGTTGGGACGAGATTTTAGAAGGTGGCCTTGCACCCAATGCAGCAGTCATGAGTTGGCGAGGTATCAATGGTGGAATTGCAGCCGCTAAACAAAAACACTATGTGGTGATGAGTCCAGGTAGACCATGCTATTTCGATCACTACCAAAGCAGGGCAAAAGATAAAGAACCAATGGCCATTGGTGGGTTT
>RGVD01000420.1 GCA_010027395.1 Bacteroidota bacterium | reverse complement strand
CACATCTGCTGCCTCTGCATTATTAACTGGTGGCGGTATGGGATTACTAATAGGAGCTACATCAGTAGGTCCATACCTAGGTAGATATAAAGACCTAACTGCATTACAAGCCTCGGGCGCTGTAAAGCCAAAAATCCACTGGATGAATTACTTGATTGTTTTCGGCGGCATCATTTATATAATTTTTAGCATCATTTATGTAGTAGCTGCTATTGCCTTAGACTCCAGCAGTACTTCAAGCACCACCACAACTCTCATAAGTCAGATTAAGCATTTAGTCTAATTAAGCTCATGGTTAGATATAGCTAGGTGTTAACATAAAAGTATGAAATCTATGAAAAAATTTCTGAAGAAAAAGTCCACTAAAGCTATTTTGTTACTTTTTGCGCTGAACACTCTTGTTTTTCTATTTATGATTTACCCACGGCCGCAGTGTCCAGAAAATTATACTCCCAAAGCTATTGAATTTTGTATAGTTGGAGCGAACATAGGCGGGGCCATATTTGCGTTTTTATGTATATTAATAGCGTTATTTCTAATAGGGTTATTGATTGCTGAATTTTTACATTTTATTCGCCCAAATAAATCAAGGATCATTGCATATGTATTTTCGTATATTTTGATTTATGGTTTAAGCACATTGATAATTGGATTAATGACGGCTCCATTAACAAACACAGATTACATGAAGAAAAAATACAACTGCTCCACCATTGACTATGCAACTGGTGAGGAAAAATATCCACCCGGCTACACAGTTGACACCTATAAATATCCCGAGGTATGCGATGATCTGAAAAGTGCCAAAGGCGCTCAAATTGATTACCTAAATGGATATGTAACAAGTGGCGCTGTATTTGTTGCGATAAGCTCTATAGGTATTGCTGTTGTTTATAGAGGTAAACCTAAAAAGTAGAAAGTTATCTATGCTAGTATGACTAGTATGAACACTTCTAAAAATAGTTTGATATATTCCTACGGAATAATTCCGATTTATAAAAATAGCGATGGTAAGTCAGAATATTTAGTTGTCCGAAATCATGGTGGGTTTTGGGGATTTCCAAAAGGTAAGCCTGAAAATAATGAAAAACCTGTGCAATCAGCAGTGCGTGAGGCTTACGAGGAAACTGGCATAACAGTATCTGACTCTGAACTAAAAAGCTCTATTGAATATAGTTACATTATGACTTCTGGTCAGAAAAAAATTGTTACTCTTTTCCCTGTTTATGTTGAGAGTCGAAATGTAAAATTGCAAAATAAAGAGCTTCAAAATTTCAAGTGGGCAAGCTTGGATGAGGCACTCGAACTTATAGACATAGACGGCCTAAAAAACCAACTGAAAGATTTGTAGGAATAAATAAATGCATGTAATTTTACTAA
>RGVD01000419.1 GCA_010027395.1 Bacteroidota bacterium | reverse complement strand
TAAATCTGTTAAATTAAGGCTTACCATTACAGGCCATGGCGCAGAAAATAATGAGAACTGCTCTGAGTTTTGTGCTAAGAAGATCTATGTGAAATTAAATGATAGTTTGATAGCCCAGCAATTGGTTTGGAAGCCATGTGGTTTTAATGCCATTAGTGCACAAGGTGGCACATGGGTATCTGATAGGGCCAATTGGTGCCCAGGTGAGCAAGTGAAGGTGTATGAATATGAATTAAATTACAAAAATGGTGCAAATACCATTGATGTAGATTTTGAACCTTTTGTTGCCAATGGCAGCGCGGGCTATCAGGTAAACGCGCAGATAGTTTATTACAAAGATTTTGCTTTCCAAAATGATGTTTCATTGGAGAAAATAAAAAGCCCAAGTACTAATTTTTGGTATAGTAATATCAACCCTGAATGTGGCAATGGATTGGTTACGATTAAAAACTTTGGTGCCGGTACATTGAATAGTGTTGATATTTACTACCAAGTGGCTAACAATAATCCTCAAAAGCGCACTTGGTATGGACTTTTGCCTATTGGTAAAGACACAGATGTGGTTTTGTATAATATAAATTTTGCAGGTGCGAGTGGCAATAAGACTTTCAAAGCATGGGTTGATAATCCCAACGGACAAAAAGATGGTAATGATTTGAATGATATGAAAACATCCACTTTCAATATTCCTGCTCAATTACCTAATACTTTCACCATTGAAATGACCACCAACAAAGTGCCTACAGACAACAAGGTCGTGATTAAAAACCTATGGGGGCAAGTGATGTTTGAAAAACAATATACCATTGCAAGTAAACTTCAGAAAGATACCATTAACTTAGGTTTTGGTTGCTACACACTTGAGTTGACAGACGCTTCAGGTGATGGTTTGAGCTTTTTTGCGAATAGTGCAGGGAGTGGTTCATTTAGGTTGATGAAATTCTTACCTAATTATTCATTAATAAAAAATTTCAATGCTGATTTTGGTTCAAAAATCGTCTATAATTTCACGGCTGGTGCACCTTTAAGTATTGAGGAAGCCAGTGCTTTGGATTTTGAATTGTATCCAAATCCTGCCACAAAAAATTTGTATATTGAATTGTTATCAGGTAAAGGTTTGATGAATGAAGTAGGCATATACTCTTTACAAGGACAATTAATCAATTCCTTTAATACAGTAAAACCGTCTTTTGAAATTGACCTTGATGATTTTGAAGATGGTATGTACATTGTTTCAGTTAAGAACGAGGATGGTAAATCAAATCGCAAATTTTTGAAGATTAAAGGTTAATAGACCTTAAATTCTAATCAATACATACCTTGTTCAGGATAATTTTTTCTTAATAATTTATTTTTTATGACGTAATGTTCAATTATTTA
>RGVD01000418.1 GCA_010027395.1 Bacteroidota bacterium | reverse complement strand
GCCTGCATAGGTGCTTACTTCTGTATGCATGCATACTTTTCCATGAATCATTAACCAAGCATCATTAACTATCAATGTGTGAAGGCGAACCAGGCACTTTAATTGCTAACTCTACCTTTCACCCAGTCTATTCTATACGTTACCTGATTAATAAAATAATATCTTAATGCAATGTTATAAGCTAAGCTTTAAAAACTACTAACATTAGTGATTTATGCCCACTGAATTTTTTACTCTTTTAACAATTGCTTTGCATGGAACCGAAGCGGATATTTTAATGGTTTTTAAACCAGTATATGAAGAGGATAATTCAATTATGGGAGTTTCTTGTATGAGAAGTGACATCACGGAGTATACAAGAGTAAAAAAACAAATTGAAGAGAAGGAGAATAGAATAGCTAAAATGATTATCCCTTTGTATACCCATAGCTAGTATAGGAAACAGCGGCTACAAGTAATCGATCAAAAATGGCCTCTTTCATGTACCTTCTGTTGAAACGATAGCAATACTCGTTGAGGTAATTCTGGAGATACTTATCATTTATCCGATGAAAGACACCTAACAATAATCGTTTTGCATTACTAATCGCTGTATGCACCCACGGAAACACTTTGTCTGCTTCTTTAGGGTTTACCATCACAGTTACTTTGTGTTCTTTTACAATATCCTTCAAGCCAGCATAGCCTGGATAGCCGTCTGTTTCCACCACGGTGGCTATATCTACTCCCTTGACTATTTCGTAATTAATGCTCTTTTTCGTTAGATCGTCCATCACTATCATCTTTAAGTGACCTGCTTTACGGCCTTTGTTATGCTTTTTATCTTTATCGTCCGCGGTTTCAGGGTTGGATTCTATTGCTACCAATACTTTTGCCTGCTTCACCGAGCCGCGGCCACGCTTGCTTTCATCTGATTTCTGCTCTTCTGTATCCTCTTTTGTATCATTTACCTTTTCAAAAAAACCTTCATCCAACTCTATCCATTCAGTCAGTTGATATTTTGTATCCCTAACGCCCATCACAACACGAAGCTTGTGTAACATAGCCCATATGGGCTCATAGCGTTTATGGCCTAATTCCTCCTGAATACTCTTGGCCGAAAAACTCTTTTTGTTGACTGTTAAAAAATGCATCGCTGCAAACCAGTATCTATATGGAAGCTTACTACTCTCCATTACTGTTCCGCTGCGAAGTGTAGTACGAAAACCACAGCCTTTACACTGCCATTGCCATTTATCACTCTTCCAATAATGATCTTTGCCCTCACAGTGCTTACAACTAATGCCCTCCTGCTCGCGAATCTGTCTGAATTTCTCTTTACACGCTGATTCGTCGTTGTACCTATTGTAAAATGTGCTAAATTTCATGCCGCTAAGATACA
>RGVD01000417.1 GCA_010027395.1 Bacteroidota bacterium | reverse complement strand
AAATAACAAAAGTTTGTAACTTTTCATATCCCCTTCCCTACTGTTGCAGTCTTGTGTGTTATGCAATAGCATAGCTGACTACGAATACATAAATGGAAACTAGTTTGCAACTCCTTTGCTTGTGCGATTCTGCTCTCGCTCCATACATCAATACCTTGGGTCGGGCTTGGGTGCCAAGCGAGCCATCTTCATTACCTCTAAGCTGCAAAAGCCAAATTCGTCCACCACCTTGCCTTCAATCAAATACACACCACGACCCGCAAAGGGATATTTTTTGATAGATTGCGAGAAATTGGTGGTATCAAAAAAGTGGTTTTCACAATCATAAAAAGTACCAAAAGCCATATACTCACCTTTTACTGTTTTCACCCCTTTTTGCGCCACATAATTCCCTACAATGCGTATGGTTTTATGTAGATGTTTATTAAAATCTTTGGCTAACACATCTCCACGGTATGGGGTTATAAGTAAATCAAACTGCGAGATAGAAACAGGGAAACCAAGTATTTCAATTTCATCATAAGCATCCTCCACAATATCGTGTGCTAACAAAGGCAACGTATAATTTTTGGCAGGTCGGCTAAACATACTACTCTGCCACACCTGAGGAATAAAAAGGCTTTGCTCTATTGGGGAATTGCTTATAAGGATTTCTTTGTTTGTCGTTTTTTTATCAGCATGCATATATATCTGCCAAAGCAGATTTTTTTTACCCGAACCTGTAAATCTAAAGGCTCCCACTTTCACCAAAATCTTCAATTGCTCAATGCTAATAGAAGTACGTTCAATAAAATCATACAAACTCAAAAACACACCATTCTGCATACGCTCATGCAATATTACTTCTATGGTTTTTGCCTCAAGGCTTTCGATATGGGCAAAACCTATATACACATCATCGCCATAAATATGGGTGTTTTTGAGAGAATGGTTTACACATGGCAAATGAAGATGTGCTCCCGTTTTTTTCAACTCATTAAAATACACCCATGTTTGGTAAAAGCCCCCAAAATTATTGATTACAGCCACCATAAACTCTTTTGGGAAATAGGTTTTCAGGTACAAGCTTTGGAAGCTCTCTACGGCATAAGATGCGGAGTGTGCTTTGCTAAATGAGTAGCCCGCAAAACTCTCTATCTGCCTCCAAATTTCTTTGGTAATATTTTCAGGATAACCCTTCTCATGGCAATTTGAAAAAAACTTATCGATGATGCGTTGAAACTCCGCTTTTGAACGAAACTTACCACTCATGGCTCTGCGCAATACATCCGCATCAGCCAAATCTAAGCCCGCAAAATGATGACAAACCTTTAGCACATCTTCTTGAAACACCATGACACCATAGGTTTCTTCCAACTGTTCTTTCATTACAGGATGCAAATAGTTAATGGCTTCGGGGT
>RGVD01000416.1 GCA_010027395.1 Bacteroidota bacterium | reverse complement strand
AGGAAAGAAATTGCAAATATAACAATTGTTTTGATTTGCATTATTACTATAATGCAGCAAAAAAGATTTAACACAATTCTTTGCTTTTGATTTCAATGCATTGCATATACTGTGGCACAGAAGATTCAGTCAAATATTGCTTACAAGCGTCTCTAATCTTATCTTGACAGCTTGTTACCAATACTTCGTATCTAAATTTTTCCATATACTTCTTACCCCCAAAATAAACCAAAGCCAAAATGATGATTGCTATTAAGACGATGTGAACAGTTTCCATTTATATTAGGGAAGAAAAATTCCTAAAACCAATTTGCTGGATTTAAATTGTCTACCACCCAATCGTACGCTTTCTTTAATCCGCCTTCATAAATGGTATCTCTTAAGCCTCTTTCATAGACGTAATCTCTTAATCCTGTTTCGTAAATTGTTTCTTTCAAACCTTTCTCCCAAATTGTATCTCTCAATCCTTTTTCATATATTGTGTCTCTTAATCCTTTCTCATATAAGCCACCCTTTAATCCAACCTCCCAAACACCATATTGAATACTTTCACCAATAATATCTAAATCTCCCCAATTAAGTTGACCAAAAAAGTTTACAATTTTGTCAATATTTTTAAGCACAAGACCAACTGTAGCCAGATTTACGCCTGGAGGAATAAAGTATTTTAAGTAATTTCCAAACGCTCCTTTTGTATCTAACCCAAACGCTCCAAGTATACTATCAACAATCTTACCAAGTTTTCCAACAGCCCATGCTGTTGGGTTATTTTCAAGAATAGTTCCGACATATTTAGCACAATTAAGAGGGGTTGGATTTCTTCTAAAATTATTATAAGACTTTTCAACCTCAGCCCAAGCTTCTCTTACATACATTTTTCCCAAATCTCCCACAATTTCGAATGGTGTTGCTAATAACATACTTGCATATAAGTAGCAACGTGAATTATTTGCATCTGTACACTCAGTCATCATATTCTCAACATTCTCTCTATATCTTCTAGTCAATGTTGTTCCTGTTATATTTTCTGCAAATGCTTGACCTCCAGGAACATAACAATCACCAAGACTTACATCTCTCTTTTTACAAGATTCAACAGTTGGGTCACAGAAAGTTCTACCATTAACACAACCTTCTTTTCTAATAATATTTTTAATCAGAACATACCCATAGTTTTCCCATCTTGAGAACGGATTATACCAAACATTTTGACGAAATTCTTTTACATTTGTTGCACCAAAAGCTGGCTTTACTCCATAACAAGCTGCCACTATATTACCGCTTTCCTGTGGATACACCTCTGTACTTGAATACGAATTAGGAACTATTGTTCCGAGATTTTCAGCTTCTTTTATTTGTGCAATCTCTGCCAATTTTACACCAATAGTCTGACACGCAAAATTAGCTTCA
>RGVD01000415.1 GCA_010027395.1 Bacteroidota bacterium | reverse complement strand
TGAATATCTATTGAGCGTATGTGATTCAAAATGGCTTCAGCTGCATCTTCAGGTTTTAAATGACTGACATTTAGCAAAAATAAATTAGGGTGGGAAATTGAGATAAGTGGCCCATTATCCTCTGCGTCACTGGGGTCAATAGACTTCCACCGTGCTCTTCTTTCAGGCCTTGTAAGGCGTCTTAAATGCTCCTCTTTGCTAATTTCCAGTTGCACAGGAATAAACAATGACCCTCGATCTTCGGCCATTTGTTTTACTTGTTTGTAAATTTGCCTGTCTACTTCAGTATCTGCTAAACAATTGGTGAGTACATAATTTTGTTCGATGCTTTTAGATAAAAAATTAAAAACCTCTAATCTTATTTTGGCTATCACATCCCAAGCAAAATCAGGGATTTTTGCATAGCCATCATATTGTAACAATGTAAAAATAGGGTTATTGATTAATTGATTATCGCAAACAATAAATCCGTATTTGGAAGCTAATTCCTTGGCTATTGTATACTTCCCAACGCCTGGTTTACCAGTTAAATATAAGATTATTGTATTTTTCATTCGTTAACTCTATTAAGTGTTTTCTTACATGTAGCACAAACTGGATATGCGGTAAAACCCAATTTTATGATTTTATTATAAACAACAATTCAAAAGGAAATTTTACGCTATATTCCTAATTCGATAAAAACAACAGTTTACACCTTTAGCAATATCATTTTTATAAAGCTTCATGGCACATTTTTGCATAACTCGCGCTGATGCAATATGTTCTTCTGGAGTATATGCGATAATATATTCTGTTTTAATATTTTCTCTAGCCCATTCTAAAAGGAACATTAAAGCTTCCGAAGCATACCCTTTTCCCCAAAATTTCTTATGAAGTAAATATCCAACTTCAATTTCACCAGTTTCAATTGGACCAAAACCACATCGCCCAACAAACTCATCTGTTTCAACTTCAAACATTAAAAAACATGGTAACTGATTGCTTTCATAAAATGATATGAAATCCTTCATTCTTTCTTCGGTTTGTTGGCGATTTTGTACGCCATCAGGAAAAAATTTCCTAACATCAGGGTCGGAATTAAGCTCAAATAGATAATCAAGATCACCCATCTGAAGTAATCGAAAACCTATTCGCTTAGTTTGGCCCCACATTAAGACCGCTGCGCTGAGGGGCCAAGTAGATTCAAATTTTATACAATCTTAATTATATCAAATACTATTAGTGAGGTATTGCTTTGTAACACTGGCCGATTAAGTTTCTACTTTGTCCAGATCACTGAATGCCTCCCGAGGTTTTCCCTGGCTTCGCGCAAAGCGCCCAATGCTACAGAGGTTTTAATTAATTATCTATGATTAGACTTATTTTGCACGATGCAATCCAAAGTCCGAACATTAGTATAGCATAAAA
>RGVD01000414.1 GCA_010027395.1 Bacteroidota bacterium | reverse complement strand
ATATTATTTAGATAGATACGATGCAGCAGTGGCATTGAGAGAAATACCATTAGACACCAAACGCGAAGTATTGCTTGAAGCGCTAAACCGCGAGAAGCACTATGGCATTATCAATGAGATTGTTTCGCAATTGATAAGTGATAAAGACCTAAAGAGCCAAGTGGCCATGATGAACTTGATGAATATCAAACAAAAATCATCTACTCGTGAAGCGGTTTTAAAAGGATTAACAGACATGAATAAGCAATGGAAGCAAATATGTATGATAGCTTTGAGCGATAGTAGCTACGATGTGGTGAAAGTATCCATGGAGAAGCTCTATCAAAAAAGCTTCGATAAAAAAACAATGGAGTATTTGTTGGAAGCTACTAAAAACACTTGGGGCATGAATAACAACATCATGATTAAACGTCATGAAATAGGCGCTCTTGCAGGATTATTGATAGACAAAAGTTTCGATCGTGAGGAGGCTTTGAACAAGATTACAGGTTTTGCTTCTTCGCAATTTGAATTTAGAACACGTATTCAAGCTTTCAATAGCCTAAAGGTATTAAACCACCTGGATAATGAAGTGGCCAAGAACTTGTTCCAAGCCATATTAAGTCCTAATGGTCGCCTGGCCTCACCAGCAGCCGAATTGGCCAACCATTTCTCAAATCAAATTAGCTATAAAAATACCATGAAAGATTATTACCAAAAGCAAAATTTTGAGCAATGGCAGAAAGACATATTAACAAAACAGTTGACATGGCTCAATTGATATCATTTTGTTTTTTAATTAATAATCATACTTTTGCCACGCATTAAGAAATTCCTAGAGGGATACCAACCGAGAAAAAACCACGGTGGTAAATACAATGCGGGCTTTACAAGGTCAAAATATATAATTTGAAAAACCTCACAAAGCAGCATTGGGCATTTCTTTCAAGCAATTATTTATAACCTTAATAAAAAAAGAATAAAAAAATGTCGTATCTATTCACATCAGAGTCCGTATCAGAAGGACACCCAGACAAAGTAGCCGATCAAATTTCGGATGCCTTAATTGACAATTTCTTAGCTTTTGACCCTGAGTCGAAAGTAGCTTGCGAAACCCTTGTAACTACTGGACAAGTAGTGCTTGCAGGTGAAGTAAAATCTTCTGCTTATTTGGACGTTCAAACCATTGCTCGTGATGTAATCAAAAAAATAGGTTATACCAAAAGTGAATATATGTTTGAAGCTAATTCTTGCGGTGTGCTTTCTGCTATCCACGAGCAATCAGCTGATATCAACCAAGGTGTTGACCGTAAGAAAAAACAAGACCAAGGTGCTGGTGACCAAGGTATGATGTTTGGTTATGCAACCAACGAAACTGATGATTATATGCCTTTGGCTTTAGACTTAGCTCACAAAATTTTGATTGAGTTAG
>RGVD01000413.1 GCA_010027395.1 Bacteroidota bacterium | reverse complement strand
AAGACAAGCCTATGATTGTAGCGACAAAAATATCCATTAAGATCAAAATAATTAAAGAAATTCCAGTTAAGTGATAATTGAAAAATAAAGGGGTCCAGCTCCAATTTAAAATAAGCTGAAATATATACAATCGTTTGATGGTATTAAGTTTTGAAAAAGAGGGTTCGTTCCAAATAATCCAGCCGCAGCTTCCAATGAAAGTGTATAAAATAGTCCAAGCAATAGGAAATATATAATTAGGTGGAGTTAAACTTGAACGGTTTAAGTGAAGATACCAATGACTAATGTCTGGTTTACTTAAAAAACCAAGTACAGAACCGATGGTTAATAGCATGATAATCCAGATGGCTAAAGAAAGATAATTTTTATTTTTTGTATTTGTCATTTCGATGTCCCTTCATACCTTTATAAATAAGTATTCATTGATCCATCACTTACTAATCTTGGTCAAGTCATTTAAAAAAATGAAAGGGGCTGACACCTAATAAAATTCTTTAAGTAACTTTTTGAGGTCTTTGAGTAGGTCTTTAGGTGTCCCCATATTAAACCGCCACTCACACTCTTTCAAGAACAGATTAAAATACAGCCTTGGCACTCCATTAAATTTACGCATATGACGCTTTGCTTGGTTCCAAAAGTTTTCAATCCCGTTGATGTGGTTATGCTTTTCAGCAAATAGTGTGCTGTGGTTAATCCTGAAATGCTTGAATTCAGAGATATCCAATGCGTTGTAACCCCTCCAACAATCTGAGTAGACAATACTGTCAGGCTCAATCTTTTCGCGGATTATAGGCATTAAAGTATCTGATTTCGCATCAAGGATGATCTGCGTATAAACCTTACCTCCACGTTTTAAAAGACCAAAAACAGCAACCTTTCCAGCGGCGCCTCGACCACGTTTTCCTTTGCGAGTTCCTCCAAAATAGCTTTCATCAAGTTCTATTTTCCCACAAAATTGTTCGCTCCGATTTTGCTGTTTGATGGCAATCTTCTCTCTCAATTTGTGGAAAAATCTTACCGCCGTGTTGCGGTGTATACCTATTAAATCTGCTGCTGTTCGAGCTGTTGATCCTGCAACGAAATATTTCATCAGCTCTAACTGCTCTGAACGGCTTAATTTGCAATGCTTTACATACATTCTTACATCCTAACTTTTTAAAAGTCAGGTGTCAGCCCCGAAATTAATATAATGTCGCTAAATTACTTTAGCTATAAAAATAAGGCTATTGCAAGTCCCAAAACTTTTTTTTATTTAGCAACACTCCTAAAATCCTTATGTGGTTCGCTGCTCCGGTTTTTGTATGAGATTATATTAAGGTCATTTTTGAAAAGGGGACTGTTGAAAAATAGATATAGAGAGTAAACAAAAAAACCGCGTTAGCGGGCTTAATGATTTCGGCTATAGTATTAA
>RGVD01000412.1 GCA_010027395.1 Bacteroidota bacterium | reverse complement strand
CCAGATACCTTGGTTCCAGATTTTCTTTGCTGGTAAATTCAGGATCCTCAGCCAATTTACTTGCTTTTTATTCACTTACCTCTCCTAAATTGGGCGAAAGAGCCATTCAGCCCGGAGATGAAATTATTACCGTAGCTGCAGGGTTTCCTACTACCATCAATCCAATGATTCAGTTTGGATGTATTCCCGTTTTATTAGACATCGATATACCTTCTTATAATATACAGGCAGAAGAAATTGAGGCCGCCATTACTCCTAAAACCAAAGCCATTATGATTGCCCATACATTGGGTAACCCATTTAATCTAGATATAGTTGTGGCAATTGCTAAAAAATATAATCTTTGGCTGATTGAAGATGATTGTGATTCACTAGGTGCTACTTATCGTGATAAAAAAACCGGAACCTTTGGTGATTTAGCTACCCTCTCATTTTATCCTGCACATCATATTACCATGGGGGAGGGAGGTGCTGTATTAATTAATAATGCCAGTTTAAAAAAAATCTCCGAAAGCTTCAGAGATTGGGGCCGAGATTGTTGGTGCGCCCCAGGAAAAGACAATACCTGCGGTGAGCGATTTTGCCAGAAGCTAGGTGATTTACCGGAAGGTTACGACCATAAATATACCTACTCGCATATAGGCTTCAATTTAAAGGCAACTGATATGCAGGCAGCAATCGGGCTAAGTCAATTGAATAAGGCAGACCAATTTATTGCTAAAAGAAGGGAAAATCATCAATTATTGTATTCACTTTTTAAACCATTGGAAGAATTTTTTATCTTACCCAAAGCAACCATACATTCTAATCCAAGTTGGTTTGGTTTTTTGTTAACGATACGAGATCCTTCAACACTCAATCGAAATCATTTGGTTGAATATTTAGAGTCAAGAAAAATTGGAACACGGTTATTATTCGGAGGAAATCTTACAAAGCAACCAGCTTATAAAAATACTACCTATCGAATTCATTCTACACTTACTAATACCGACAAAGTAATGAACGATTCTTTCTGGTTAGGTGTTTGGCCCGGCTTAGAGGAGAGTCATTTTATTTACATTTTATCAGTAATCAAAGAATATTTAAAAAAATCAACTTGCAATTAAGTAATAAAATCAGTCTTCGATAAAAAAGCTAGCAGGAATCAAATTTTTCAATATGCTTTTATACGTTCTTTATGACTGCAATTCAATTATGCATTGATAATTGGTACCAGAAAAGGTTTCATTTTGATAAATATCAATTTATACCTCAGTATGTTGATTTTAAAAAGCATTAAACTGAGGTGTCGTTTTCCCTTTAATTTTAATTTCGCATAAGGTTTTCTAAACATTTCCAATTTGTTGTTTTTATATTAGTTTAAGATTGAAATAAGGACAAGCGATTTGATTAATTGATCAATATAGTTATACGTTTCCAAATAATATAAATTTTAGTTTT
>RGVD01000411.1 GCA_010027395.1 Bacteroidota bacterium | reverse complement strand
TTTAGAATAAAGTATGTAAACAAAATACATGTAAGCTAATTAATAATAGTAGTCTCGACAGGAATCGAACCTGTATCAAATGTTTAGGAAACATCTATTCTATCCATTGAACTACGAGACCATACAGCATATTGAAAATGAATGAAATATCAATTTTGATAATACCTATTTCTTTTCAAATACTTGCATTTTTGCATATAATAGCCTCCAAAAGTAATCAATTTGCACCCAAGAATGCAAAAAATAAAGCATGGTGATTTAACTTACATAGCAATCTGAAGACTTGTGATCAGATGATATGAAGTGGTAATGATAAAGTTGGATTAAAGTTATTGGGTATAAAATTTGAATTTACACCTTCTTACTTTTCTTATTGATGAACTCTTTTTGGTTTTTAATCAATTCTGATTGAGCCAAGATAAGCGTTCTTAGGTTTTTATTATCTTCTTCTATTTCCTTTATTCTTGAATTAAGAATGGTTAAGTTTTTCTCCTGAGTTCCATACAAAGCGAATGGTTCAGAAGCCACCGAAGCTTCTAATTCATTGATATCAATCTCCAATACCTCACATATTTTCTTTAAGGTATAGTGGTTGGCTTTTCCAGTTTGTTCAATGCTGGAAATGAGCGGGCGAGTTTTGTTTATCCTTTCAGCTAGCTCTTCCTGTTTAAGCCCTTTACTAATTCTAGCTATCTTAACACGTAATCCAATATGCATATACAACATTACGATAATATTAAGTAACAATAAGTCATATTTATTAAATTTTAGTTAAAATAATTGTAAAACTGACTATTAAAAAGAAAATATTTGTAGTTATTTGCGCAATATTAGTAAGAAAATATTTGAATATCCATAAAAAATTACGTAAAAATATAGAATTTAATAAATGACAAGAGAACATTTTTGCATTTTTTGTCTTTGGCTGCAGTATAAATTTATAAAGCAGTTACAATCCAACCCTGAATAACTTACCAAACATAATTACAAACCAACAAAATCAATATTTATGAAACACAAATTACAACTACCTATTTTAACATATACAGCTTTAACTTTTATAATAGCATGTGGTCCTTCCATAGAAGAAAAAAAGAAAGCAGAAGAAAAAAGAATACAAGATTCTATTGGCACAGCAGAAAGAGAGCAAGATTCGATAGCTGCCATAGTGTATGCTAATTACCTAGATGAAGCGAGTAAAGTAAATACCGCTATTGAGAATGAGAATGAGCAACCAAAACAAGAAGAACAGGTAATGTTGAGTGATGAATCATCTTTGATAGCTTATTTGTCAGGAAAAAAATTTCACGGAACCAACGTAAGCATAGAGATAAATCCTTCCTCAATAGACATTGATGGGGTTAATAGGTATTTCAATATTTCCTTCTCAGTTATATCTCCAACATTGGGTAAAGTAAGAGGAGAGTCCTTATCAAACCC
>RGVD01000042.1 GCA_010027395.1 Bacteroidota bacterium | reverse complement strand
TATGATGCTGCTGTAAATATATTTAATCAAGTGGTGCTGATGGGTAAAGACAAGAACAATTATACCATGTCTAAAATGGGAATTCTTGAAGCACAAAGAAGAAAAATACTAAACAGCAATTACACAGAAACCGACCTTAAAATAGTTGAAACCAACTACAAAGCCTTTTTAGATGAATTTGGCAAAAATCCGTTTACACAAAATGCCCAAAGAGAATTGGCAAGACTTCAAGCCTATTACCTGAATGATATGCCCTCGGCAATGTCTAATTTCAATGAACTTATCAATGCACCACGAAGTGAGAACAAGTTTAAGGCTGAGTGCAAGTTAGAGATTGGAGATTTGTATGTTTTAAAAGGCGAGGTGTGGGATGCTATGCTCCTTTATGGACAAGTGGATAAGGAATATATGGAAGAACCTATTGGTCAAGAGGCTAAACTTCGAAATGCTAAGTTAAGCTACTATATCGGAGAGTTTGAATGGGCCAAAGCCCAATTGGATGTATTAAAAACAGTTACCACCCAATTGATTGCAAACAATGCACTTGAGCTGTCTTTACTTATTCAAGACAACATCGTAGATAGTGTAGAGGATGCCCTAAAAATGTTTTCAAGAGCCGATTTGAACTATTACCAAAACAAAACAGAAGTGGCCTTACAAATACTTGATAGCATCAATTTGCTTTTTCCCAAACATGCACTCACTGATGATATTTACTATAAAAAGGCGCAAATTTTTGTGAAAAAGAAAAACTATTCAGAAGCTGAAAAATTTTACAACATAGTTGTGAATGAGCACGGAAGCGATATCCTTGGAGATAATGCACTCTTTAACCTTGCCGAACTTTACGAAAGGAAACTAAATAACAAGGATAAAGCCAAGCAACTCTATGAGCAATTTATAGAGAAATACCCTGGAAGTTTTTTCTTAACGGAGGCTAGAAAAAGATACAGATTACTAAGAGGAGATGTTTTAGAATAGTTATTAAGCTTCAATCATTTGAAGTAAGCTTTCAAACAAAATTCGTCCGTCAGTATTATAGATATCTGCATCCACCACTCTTTCAGGGTGAGGCATCATGCCAAATACGTTCCTTCCAGCATTGCAAACACCCGCAATGTTTCCTAATGAACCGTTAGGGTTTGCTTCATTGGTAATGTTTCCATTAATATCACAATATTTGAATAATATTTGATCATTGGCTTTAAGTTCAGCCAAAGTAGATTCGTCACAGTAGAACCTGCCTTCTCCATGCGCAATAGGAATTTGAAGAACAGATTGAGGGCTTATTTTATTGGTAATATGAGAATTAGTACTCTCACAAGTCAAATAAATATTTTTACAGTTAAACTTTTGATGATCATTATGCAATAAAGCACCAGGCAGCAGGCCACTTTCACATAAAATTTGAAAACCATTACAAACACCCCAGACCAAACCACCTTTGTTAGCAAAATCAATCACACTTTGCATAATGGGTGAAAAGCGAGCAATAGCTCCACTACGTAAATAATCACCGTAGCTAAATCCTCCTGGCAGGAAAACTAAGTCAACACCTTGTAAGTCTGTATCTTTGTGCCACAATTCAACAACTTCTTGGCCAAACATGTTTTGAAATGCCCAAACTGCATCTTTATCGCAATTAGAACCTGGAAAAATTAAAATACCTATCTTCATGGATGCAAACTTAAATTTTTATTTCAAGTAAATATAGAAAGCAGCAGGTTTAGTCGTTTTTTCCGGATTAACTCCTGGTTCAACTATAGTCAATTTAACCTCACTAAACATGATACTAGAGCCTGGTTTGCATCCGAAAATATACGTTTGAAAATCCTTGGTCAATAAAGGATTTTTCATTGTAAAAACTTTTAAGTTTTGATTATTTTCATCTCTAACAAAGGCCGTATATGACTGAACAAGGTTTCTTTTTGACTCGTTGTAACCAGCATTTTTAGTAACCATAAATAGATGGGGTGTTCCTCTTGTAAAAAATGCTCGAGTAATTTCTAAAGTTTGAGTAAGATCAATTTTTTCAAATCCATTGTCAAAAAAATAAACGAAATTCTGCATATTGTCTTTACGCAAATATTGACTTTTGGCTTGAGTAAAAAATGTCAAACTAAAGATAATAAGGGCTATTGTTTTTTTCATGCTGTAAAAATATCAAATACCATGCTTAAAATTTTACTAAAATCAACTTAAGGTAAAAAATTCGATTTTTTCTGTGGTATGATTTCTAATAACGCCTGCACTCACAAGGTTTACAAGCATTTTTTGTGTTCTCCATCTCGAGAAATTAAGTAGTTTGCAAATATCTTTTAGAGTAGCTTTTTCAGTTTTTTCTAAAAATTTAAGCAAACTTTCCTCATGTTTTGAGTATTGAATCATTGCACCTTGAAAATTGGTATTTCTCCTCAAGACATCAACTACCACCTTACTGGCAAGGAGCGTTTTGTCTTTTACACGAATATGTACCCACCATTTTCCATCCTCATCTTTCGCATAATAGGGTTTCTCTTTTCCTTCAGGGATAATGCATTCAATTACTGGCTTACCCCCTATTTCCCAATCAATCAATTCAATGTTTATTTCTGGTTTACAATAAAAATGAGACGCCAAATCAAGCATATATTTATCATCTTCACTTCTTGTACCCGAAATGGTTTTGTTGTCATTTACGCCCACTAATAAGCGACCACCCTTATGATTGGCAAAGGCTGCAATTGTTTTGGCAATTTTTGAGGCTGATGAAATTGTCTTTTTAAAATCCAATGTATCATTTTCGCCTTCGGCTATCAATTTAAATATTGGGTGAATATTCATTACAAGTTCAAAAGTAAAATTAAGTTGCTTTGTTTTGACAATATAGAAAATTTAATGTGCAAGATTATGTCAACCTCAACAAAAACGATACTTTTGCAGCGTCAAAAGTTCTATTACAATTTTAATAATGTCGAAAAAACAAAAAATATCAGTTGCTAAAGGTGACGGAATAGGCACTGAAATAATGGATGCCGTTTTACAAATATTTGATGCAGCTCAAGTACCTCTCGAGTATGAATTTATCGAAATGGGTAAAGACATATATTTACAGGGACACAGCTCTGGAATGACAGAAAAAGCAAAAGAAAGTGTTGAAACGAATGGCATTCTATTTAAAGGACCTATGGAAACACCTAAAGGAAAAGGTGTAAAAAGTATCAATGTTACAGCTAGAAAAACTTGGAGCACTTTTGCGAATCGCAGACATTTTCGTTCGTTAGTTGGTGTTGATACTGTCTTTTCGAAAGCTGGTATTCCTATCGATTTAACCATAGTGCGTGAAAATATTGAAGGAACATATGGTGGCATTGAACACATGCTTACGCAAGATGTAGCTCTTTGCCGCAGATTCATAACTCGCCCTGGAAGTATTCAAGTTCACAAATTTGCTTTTGAAATGGCAAGGAAGGAAGGCTTTACCAAAGTTACTTGTGCCCATAAAGCCAATATTATGAAACTAACTGATGGATTATTTTTAGAAACATTTTATGAAGTAGCAAAAGATTTTCCCGAAATTGAGGCTAATGACATTATTGTAGATGATCTAGCTATGAAATTGGTAGCAAAGCCTCAACAATTTCAGGTAGTTGTGCTAACTAATTTACAAGGAGATATCATGAGTGATCTATGTGCGGGATTGGTTGGCGGACTCGGTTTTGCTCCTTCAGCCAATATTGGTGAAAACATTTCAATATTCGAAGCAGTTCATGGAACAGCTCCAGATATTACAGGTAAAAATATTGCCAATCCAACAGCTCTGTTGCTTAGTAGCTTTATGTTGCTTAGACATTTAGGGTTGATGGAGTATGCAGCTAGAATTGAAAATGCACTTTTATATACGCTCGAAAATGGTGCCCATACAGGCGACTTTGGAAACAAGGAAACCCCATCATTAAGCACAACAGATTTCGCTAATGCTATTATTTACAATTTAGGAAAAGAACCATTGGAAGGAAAGGCAAGGATTAGCAATCTCAAAGCTGAATTTCATTTACCTAAACGACCTGAAAATCAAAAAATGATGGTAACACCAAGGTTGAATTCGATTGAAAAAATTGTTGGGGTAGACATATTTATAGAGAGCAACCAAAATGCTAGTTCATTCGCCTCTCTGCTAAAAAAACAAGAAATGGATGATTTAAAATTAATTATGATATCTAACCGAGGAACTCAGGTTTGGCCAACTGGCTCTGTTTTTACAGAATGTGTTGATCAATATAGAGTGCGATTTGAATGTATAAATAATTCTGAAACAACTTTGAGTAAATTGCTTGAATTAACAGAAGCTATAGCAAAAGACATCTTTATTTGTTCGATTGAAATTCTAAGAAGCTATAATGGTAAAAAGGGTTACTCATTAGCCCAAGGACAATAAAAAAAGGGCCTTAGCCCCTTTTTTATTGTAAATATCTTACCTACCAATCATCTTCATCTAATAATTTTGGCTCTCGCATGGCCAATTGAAATCTTTGAATAGTTTCTTTAATGTCTTTATCTGCGTAGCGTAATATTTTATCATAAGTCTGTAAATTGGTAGAACTATTACTATAGTATTCAAAATAGTTTCTAACTGGTTTACCTCCTGCTGCGGAAACCTCTGACTCATGAACAAAGTTGGTGATGGTATATTTATATCTTCCTTCTTTAACCAATATTGTCATTTTAAATTGGTATTTGCCAATAGTTTTTTTGTTGTATCTATTGATGTAAGCAAAAGCAGGAATTGAACCATTAACAACTAGTTTTTGGTTACGTTTATCCATTTCATAAAGTTCTTTTCCCTTTCCTAAATTTTTTTCAGCAAACCTTTTAGCTCGCGCATATAAAGAATCACTCCCGCTTTCTTCTTGCTCCACAACACCATTATAAGTTATTAAATTGGTAACAGAATCTAAAGGCATAACGATTCTTTGATAAACCTTAGCTGTTTCCTCTGAGCCCTCAGCGGGTGTATCAGAAGAAGAAGAGTCGCTTGTTGTTTGCGTGCTATCTGTATAATTGTAGTCGTAAACAGGTGAATTAGGGTCTTGATTCTGTGCAAAAACGAAGAAGCCTAATATGCTTAATACTATAGTTAATATCGATTTTTTCATTTCCTCTTTTCTTTAGGTTAACGTATGTTAAGAGTTTGTAAATATATGCTTGACAAAATATTTTTAGAAATATTTTTTTGGAGCGCAATCATACACAATTTTAAACAAACTGTTTATCACAAATTTGATAATTAAATGAAAAACTGATTAATTTTTAGGACCATATCCGCTTTCTCTGAGTGCATCCCAGTATTCTTTGCCGTAAGAAACGTAAATTTCGTCTCCCGGTTTTAGGTTTCTACTAGCCACAATGTATGGTTTACCTTTTATAATTTCATATCTGGCATTGTTTCTAACACCCTCAATTCTTACAAATCCAGCAGCATCATTGGCATATCTGGCTAATGAATCTAAGTGGTTTTGAGCATCAATACATTTTTTTTCTGAAACGTAAAAGTAATAAGCACCAAAACCCTCTTTCATGCCTTCATTTCGTTTCTGACATTCTTTCCAAGTAATCACATCACCAGTATACTCAATAACCTTCTCACCACGCTTAATCAATTCCTCGGCAAATAAACCTTTCCCAGCACCTGGTATTTTACTTTTTTTGATACTTAATTTCATGCGTTGCAAATGTGCTAAATTGTTACACAAGATAAAAATATTATTTTAATCAAAATTGCGTTGTTTGCAACAAAATCTATACGTCAATGAAAATAGTAAGTTACAATGTAAATGGAATTCGATCGGCTATGAGCAAGGGACTGGTAAATTTTATGCAAAAAGAAAAAGCTGATTTATATTGCTTTCAAGAAACCAAAGCCATGAAAGAACAAATAAATGATGCATATATTTTTGAGGTTGCGGGGTACAAAAATCACTATTGGTTTTCGGCAGAGAAGAAAGGCTATAGTGGAGTGGCATTGTTTTGTAAAAATGAACCTGACCATGTTGAATATGGGTTTGGCAACGAGGATTATGACAAAGAAGGAAGAATAATACGAGCTGATTATGGAGATACTAGCATTATAAGTTTATACATTCCTTCTGGCTCGAGTGGGGATTTAAGACAATCCTACAAAATGGTTTGGCTTGATTTTTTTCATCAATATATTGATGATTTGAAAACCAAAAGACCTAATTTGATCATTTGTGGGGATTACAATATTTGCCATCAAGCTATAGATATACATGATCCGATAAGTAATAAAAATAACAGCGGATTTTTACCAGAAGAACGTGAATGGATGGGTAATTTCATTGAAAGTGGTTTCGAGGATTCATTTAGAGCATTTAATAAAGCACCTCACAATTACAGTTGGTGGAGTTACAGAGCAGGAGCTCGAGCCAGAAATAAAGGTTGGAGAATTGACTATTGCATGGTGTCAGATAGTATAAAAAATCGCATGAATGATGCTGGAATTATACCCACAGCCTTGCATTCCGATCATTGCCCTGTTTGGGTAGATATAAAATGAATAAAGTGGGGTAAATGCCCCACTTTATTCATTTTACTTTTTCATCAATTCCTCAATATGATCGGCTTCAATTGGAATATGTTCCATTAAGTCAATGCAACCATTTTCAGTAATTAAAATTTCGTTTTCAATTCTCACACCTATACCCTCCTCTTTTATGTAAATGCCAGGTTCACAACTAAAGGTCATGCCAGGTTTCATTGGCTCATAACGCATACCCACATCATGTACATCAATACCTAAAAAATGACTGGTTCCATGCATAAAATACCTTTTATAGGCAGGCCATTTAGGGTCTTGTTTCTTAATATCATCCATTGTCAATAAACCTAAATCCACTAATTCTTTTTGCGTAATTTCACCCACTTGGGCTTGGTATTCCATAAGTAATACCCCCGGCTTTAATAGTTTTTTGGCTTCTTGCATGGTTCGTAAAACAGCATTGTACACCTGCTTTTGACGAGGCGTATAGACACCATTTACAGGAATGGTTCTTGTCATGTCACTTGCATAATTGGCATAATCAGCTCCTGAATCCAACAACAGAATATCACCCTCTTTGCATTGTTTATTATTATCTACGTAATGTAAAATACATGAATTACCACCACTAGCTACAATGGGTGAAAAGGAATGTCCATTTGCCCTATTAGAAAGATACTCATGAATTACTTCTGCTTCAATTTCGTATTCCCAAACATCAGGCCTAACAAACTTTAAAATACGAGCAAACATTTTCTCACTAATACCCACGGCTATCTTCATTAGTTCTAGCTCATAACTTGACTTTATAGATCGTAACCTATGTAATATAGGTGTAGCTCTCTCAAATTCGTGCAAAGGGTATTTATCTCTCATCATCTGAGCAAAGCGCAAATCCTTATAGGGTGTGCTTATAGTCGAACGGTCGTTTTCATTTAAACTTAAATAAATGTTGGAAGCATAATTAATGATTGGTCGCATCTTCACTTCATATTCATCAGCCCAATAAATATTTTTGATTCCACTTACTTCACGAGCCTGTTCCATGCTAAGTTTATAACCGTTCCAAGTTACCATGGCATCGCTAGTTCTCTTTATAAAAAGAGCTTCGCGGAACTCTTCAAGAACACAATCCGGATATATTACTAAAATAGTATCCTCTTGGTCTACTCCACTCAGATAAAAAAGGTCAGAGTTTTGTTTAAAATTATGATAGGCATCTCCATTCATTGGATGCTCATCATTGCTATTAAATATGGCAATACTATTAGCTTTTAACTGCTTAATAAAATTGGCCCTGTTAAGTATAAACAGTTCCTTGTTGAGGGTATGATATTTTTTATACATAGTTCAAATGTAATTTTTGTTGCATAAATAAATAATGATAAATGATAAAAAACAAAAAGGGCAAGCTATTTGGAAATCAAAATCTAAATAGATTCAAAATTTCATTTAAATAATTGCTTGATTGATTTAAAAATTATCCTTATTCATTTCATTAAGTGACTATTAAAGTGAAGCAAATCAACAATAAAAAAGCCCCGACAATGTCGAGGCTTCTTTTGAATACAATATAGAGTAAAAAATTATTTTACTTTAGCTTGTAAACCTGAACCTGCTTTGAATTTTACAACCTTTTTTGCAGGGATGTTAATTTCTTTACCTGTTTGAGGGTTACGTCCTTTACGTGCAGCACGTTTAGTTACTGAGAAAGTACCGAATCCTACTAGGATTACTTTGTCACCTTTTTTCAAAGCTGTTTGAGTAGAAGCCATGAATGAATCTAAAGCAGCTGTAGCTTGTACTTTAGTTACACCAGCAGCTTTTGCCATGTTGTCGATTAAATCTGATTTGTTCATAATTAAAAATGTTTATTTGGTTTGTAATACATAACGAATGTACTAATTGAATATGAAATGTCAAGTGTTTTCGGGGCTTAGAGGCAAAAAAAAATGAAAATAATTTTAACAGTTTATCAACAAAAGCAGCGTGCTCATTGGAATTACAATAAAACAAGCTACATGAAATGCTAGATAAAAATCTGATTTACAATATCTTTCAAAGACTTAATAGGTAAGTTAATATGCACATTAGCCTCCAAATAAAAGGGATTCCTAATCGTTAATAATTCCTCAATTTTTTCTTTCATTTCATCTCGCGACATCCCTAAAAAAAGCGGTCTTTGGGCTTTACTTCCTTCAATTCTATTTAAAATCAGGGAAACATTTGCCTTGAAGTAGATGCTTTTTCCGTTTGAATTAATCCAATTCATATTGTCGAAAAAACAAGGTGTGCCACCTCCACAGGCAATGATTGTATGAGTAAAGTGTGCTGTTTGATGAAGGATTTTTCTCTCTAACTCTCTGAAAAAATCCTCACCTTTTTCAGAAAATATTTGTTCAATGGTGGAACTTTTTTGTTGTTCAATCAATGTATCCAAGTCAACAAAATCATAATTTAAAGCATTAGCTAAACGCTTACCCCAAGTGCTTTTGCCACTACCAGGCATACCGATAATATATATGTTTTCTTGCAATGAATTTCTTTGCTATTATTTCAAATACCTTAAAACGACCTCATAACTTGGCAAATTATAAGCACTCCATTTTTTTATGATGGTGCTTTTCTTCATCAATATCAATCCCGGATTTGAACGAATAATAGATTTCAAAGGAACTTGATCCATTGAGTAATACGGAAAAGCAAATTGATGCTCGTGTCTGTATGCTTCTAATTGGTCTTTCCCACTTGATGTCAAGGCCCAAAACTTAAGATTTGATTTACTTGTCCAATCATTGGCAAGTTTCGCAATTTTAGATTCTTCCCCGATTCTTCCCTCATCAATTTTCTTCTGAACCAATATCAATTTATAACCTTCATCATTCAATAATGAATCAGTATATTCAACACCAGAGGCATCATATAATTTAAAATCGTGAATGGGCGGTTTACAACCCTCTCTCACCAATTTGTCTTTTCTATCTTTAAAAATAAATGTTGTATCATCTGGTATATGGTTCATATCAAATTCAAAATCCTGACCAGCTTTTGAGTATATAAATACCATCACCATTGAATCAGTTGGAGAACCAGGAGGACAAACCATTTTTTCTTTAATGTCGTTGCCTACCTTATACGGTAAAAAATCTTTTACAGGCAAAAACATATAGGTATAAAAAGTGAAAAATGTAATAACACTAAAGGAGGTGTAAATGGCAATACTGATAATGCCTTCATTAAACAATGGTTTGATGTGTTTAACTCCAATAAATATAAATAATATGAGGACCAGTAAAACCAAATCTTTATAAAACGATTCAATAGGTTTTAGTTTGATGGCATCACCAAAACATCCGCAATCTGTTACCTTCCCAGTGATGGCAGAATAGCCTGTTAGTAAGGTAAAGAAAATTATCATCAGCAACAATAGCCATGCATTTAATCGGGCAAATGCACCTAGTAGCAAAGCTACTCCACACATAATCTCGAAGATACAAATAAACATGGCCAAGGCAACAGCATAAGGAGCAAAAAATGGCATATTAAACACTTCAAAATACTCATCTAATTTATAACTGAAACCTAGTGTATCATTAGCTTTGATAAGACCAGAAATGATAAATAAAATACCGACAAAAATGCGGCTAAACTGTGTTATTATTCTCATCATATTTTTTGTTCGTTCAATCTAATTAATGCAAAAACAGAATAGTTTACCATATCCATTAAGTTGGAATCTATTCCTTCACTCATGATGGTTTTTCCATCGTTTTCAAGAATCTGTCTCATGCGGTGTATGCGCATCAAAAGCATATCGGTAAAAGTACTTACTTGCATATTACGCCATACCTCACCATAGTCATGGTTTTTTTCCATCATCAAATCCTTGCACGCCTTAATGTATTTGTCGTATAAGGTCGAAACCCTCTCTTCGCTTAATTCAATTTCAGTTTCGTTTTTCAATTCAATTTGTATCAAGCCCATCACACAATAATTAATGATACCCATGTATTCAGGTTCAATACCTTCATTCACTTTCATCATTCCATTTTCTTCAATGGTGCGAATGCGAGTGGCTTTAATAAAAATCTGATCCAATATGGATGATACACGCATAATTCGCCATGATGTACCATAGTCTTTGTGTTTTTTAATAAAAACTTCTCTGCAAGTTTTTATAGATGTATCAAATTGTGTTAGTGTTTTATTCATATTTTAAAAAGCCATTCGCTTACAAGGTATATTATACTTCTTTCATATCCGTCATGGCGAGGCACGAAGCCATCTCATTTTATATTGAGATTGCTTCTTGCTTCGTTACTTGCAATTGCAATGACGTTTAATAACAAAAGAGGTATAATACAAAACAAGCAATAGCTGTATTATTGCACAAAAATAAACCCGATATTCAAATTGCAAGTAATTAGAACTAAAAATATTCTTAATTGTGGTGGAAGGCTTGTTAATACCGACAAAGCGCTGGTAATGGGCATCCTAAATATTACCCAAGATAGCTTTTTTGATGGAGGCAAACACCATTCAGTGGAATTGGCATTGGCACAAACCGAAAAAATGCTAAGTGAGGGTGCTACCTTTATTGATGTTGGCGCTCAATCGACCCGACCTGGGGCTGATATGATAGGAGAAGAAGCCGAGCTGAAAGCAGCCATTCCAGCTATTGAAGCCATCATCAAGCATTTTCCAGATGCTCTGATTTCAATTGACACCTTCAGAGCCAAGGTGGCTGATGAAGCCATACAAGCGGGTGCAGTGATCATTAATGACGTGTCTGCAGGTGATGATGATGAAGCCATGTTTGATATGGTTATTAAACACAAGCTACCATACATCATGATGCATAAGCGAGGCAATAGCAAAACCATGCAGCATAACCCAAGCTATAATGATGTGGTGCTTGATATTATCAACTACTTTATACCTAAGGTGGAATACTTAAAGGCAAATGGAGTGGCTGATATCATCATAGACCCTGGATTTGGGTTTGGTAAAACAATGGAGCATAATTATGATTTACTCAATAGGCTAGATAGGTTTAAGATATTTGAATTACCTGTATTGGCAGGTATGTCGAGGAAAAAGATGATACAACATGTTACCAAAACAGATGCCAATGGGGCACTAAATGGAACCACAGCAGCCAATACCATTGCCTTGATGAAAGGTGCTAATATTCTTAGGGTACATGATGTGAAAGAAGCGGTGGAGGCGGTGAATGTTTATAGGGAAATGGTGGATGTTAAACAATGATGCCGCTACATTGAAGATTTAGGGGTGGGTATATTCAAAATAAAAACTTATTTTTGACTCTATAAAACAATGCAAAATCAACAAAGTATCATAGTAAGCGAAGAAGTTAAAATAAAAAGGCGTTTGGCTATGAGTTATAGCGAAAGGTTTAAAGCCGCTATGCAAATGATTAGGCTCAAACAAAAACTTCAATCTGCCACTATTACTAAACCCAAGTCGTAATGGATATTTTAGATGAAGACATCATAGCTTTTTGGCGAGAGCTTGCAAACAACAAAGTAAAATACATCATGATTGGAGGTTTTGCAGCTATCTTGCATGGTGGTTCGCGAATCACCCAAGATGTTGATATTTGGATTGAAGACACACTTGAAAACAGAATAAATTTAAGAAAATCAATTGCCAACCTAAACCTTGGTGATTTTAAAGAACTAGAAACTATGCAATTTGTGCCTGGTTGGACAAGTATTTACTTAACCCATGGAATTGAATTAGATATTTTAACATACTTAAAAGCTTTTCCTCAATCAAAATTTACCGACTGCCTAAACTTAGCTTACCTAGCAGATATTGAAGGTGTATCTGTACCATTTTTACATATCAATCAATTGATTGAAGAAAAACAAGCCACTGCCAGACCTAAGGATTTATTGGACATTGAAGAGCTAGAAAAAATAAAAAAACTTTCCTAAACGACTCTTCTCAATACAACATTAGAATCATAACGAGTTGCAAATTCCCCTCCTTGGAAGGGTTAGGGTTTGGTATATTTTTAGCCAATTCCAACATTTTTTCATATTATCGCGGGTTAAGAAATGGAAATTTTAAGTTATAAATTTACGCTTATCAACTTGATAGATGTGCTTAAAAGGTAGTTTAGCCTTTAATATCCTTATCGGGCTTATAACTATTTATATCTTTTGGTTGTTGGTAAAGTACTTCGAAATGCCCTTGCTCGAAAAGATTTTAGGGCAATTTACACAAGTAGGTATTATCGCAGTGCTCATTGTTTTTCAGCAAGAAATTAGAAAATTCTTACTCATCATTGGTCGTACTTCTTTTTTGGCAGAAAATAAAAACTGGTGGAATATTTTCCCTTGGAAATGGAAGATCGATGAAAGTTTTTCAAACAATTACGAAGACATTGTGGATGCCTGCAAAGTGTTAGCTGAGACAAATTCAGGAGCTATCATTGTTTTACCAAAAACCAGCGAAATGCGCATGATTGCAGCTACGGGTGAAATTATAGAAGGGGAAGTAACAAGACGTCTTCTTATTGCTATTTTCAATAAAACAAGTCCTCTACATGATGGTGCTGTGATTATAAGCAAAGGCAAAATTAAAGCTGCCAATTGCGTTCTTCCTGTTAGTGATAACCCTGATTTATTGAATAAATATGGCCTAAGGCATTTATCAGCCATTGGAATAACAGAACAGACAGATGCCGTAGTGTTGGTGGTGAGTGAAGAGCGAGGAACTGTATCGTTTGTGAAAGAAGGAAAGATTACAGAAAACCTAAGAACAGACCACTTGGTGGAGTTGCTTAATGCAGAATTTGCCAAAGAAATGCTGAACGTGTAGCATTCAACTATTTTCGTAGTTTGATTTGTCAGATTAAATTCAAAAAACTTTCCCACAAAATTTTATTAATCAAACAAATTTTTGAAATTTGCCATCATGGAGATTAAAGGAAAAGCAATTCAAATGTTGCCATTGGTTACAGGACAAGGTAAAAATGGCGAGTGGCGCAAACAAGAGTTTATCATAGAAACAGGCGACCAATACCCTAAAAAAATATGTTTAAGTCTTTGGGGAGATAAAATTTCCCAAAACCCATTTTCAATGGGTGAAGAAATAATTGTATTTTTTGATGCTGAAAGCCGCGAATACAATGGCCGTTGGTTTACTGAACTTAGAGCTTGGAAAGTACAAACTGGGCAAGCCGCAGTACCCGCGAGAACTGTAAATCCAGCACCTGCCTCAAACCCTAATTTTGAGCCTGCGACCTTTACTGAAGAATCGGCATCTGATGATTTGCCGTTTTAAATGAAAATATCATGTATAGTGGCTGCAGATGAAAACAATGGCATTGGAAAAAACAACCAATTGCTCTGCCATTTGCCTGCCGATCTAAAATATTTTAAAACCCTTACGACCCATCATGCTATATTGATGGGTCGTAAAACTTTTGAGAGCATAGGTAAACCCCTTCCTAATAGAACTAACATTATCATTTCGCGAAGTGATTTGAATATTGAAGGTACCTATTGTTTCAAGAGTATCGATGAAGGCATCTCTTTTGCCAAATCGCAGAACGAAACAGAACTTTTTATCATTGGAGGCGATAGCATTTATAAGCAGTCCATGGATGTATTGAATACTGTTTACAATGTATTGTTTTACATTAATGCTAGCTATCCTTCTTGCTCTGCTAGAGATTCTATAAAAGTTCGTGTAGTCGACTCCGTTACTTTGCTTTTGCAAAAAGACACGTCCATTTGCTTAACAGACTCAGTTCAGATCAAAACCTTCGGAAATGGGCTGCAATTTATTTGGAGTCCGGCGGGCACGTTAAACAATGCATACATTAAAAATCCTTTTGCAACGCCAACTGCACCCTCTACTATTTATACTGTGATTGCAAATATCGGCAGTTGTAGTAAAGAGAAAAGTATCATTATCAATACCGTTCCATACCCCAATGC
>RGVD01000410.1 GCA_010027395.1 Bacteroidota bacterium | reverse complement strand
ATTATGATCATGATACTTGCATGACATACATTAAGAATATTTGCCCAAATAAACCTTCGTCAGTTATATGCGAGGATGTAAGAAGTCTTAATATTGATAATCTTACTCCCATAGATGCCTTTGCTTTTGGTTTTCCTTGTAATGATTTCTCAATTGTTGGGGAACAAAAGGGATTGAAAGGAACATTCGGGCCTTTATATTCGTATGGCATAAAAGTGATTAAAAAATTCAAACCAAAATTTTTCATTGCCGAAAATGTTGGTGGATTGAAAAAAAATAATGAAGGAAAGGCTTTTCAAACTATCATTGATGAGCTCATAGCCGAAGGCTATGATGTAGTTGCGAATCTTTATAAATTTGAAAATTATGAAATTCCGCAGGCTAGACATAGAATAATCATAGTAGGCACAAGAAAGGACTTAGGCCTTACTTTCAGAGTTCCTGTTATTAAAAATCCGAGAGTTATTACATGTCGTGAAGCAATAGAAAATCCCCTAATACCCAAAGATGCATACAATAATGAATTGACAAAACAATCAAACAATGTAGTTGAACGGCTTAAACATATTAAACAAGGTGAAAATGCATTTAATGCTTCTCTACCAGATCACTTGAAACTTAACGTTAAGGGGGCTCAAATAAGTCAGATCTACAAAAGGCTTGACCCATTAAAACCAGCATACACAGTAACAGGAAGTGGTGGTGGAGGAACTCATATTTATCATTGGAGTGAAAATCGATCTTTGACCAACAGAGAAAGAGCCCGTTTACAAACATTTCCGGATAATTTTATTTTTCATGGGTCAAAAGAAAGTGTTAGAAAGCAGATTGGCATGGCTGTTCCTCCAAAGGGAGCTAAAATTGTATTTGAAGCTATTCTTAAGACCTTCGCAGGTGTAGAGTACGACAGTATTGGGCCCAATATTCAGGTTAATAATAGGGACCTATTTGGCAACTTAGTTTTAGAGCCGAGAGATGAGTATTTACAGAGTATTTGTGCGATATGTTAGTAGAAAATATATATAGCCCCACATTAATTGAGCCTTTTTTAAATAGTAGAAGCAATAAGCTATATATCGTCAGCGGATATGCTTCCGCTACATTTGCGAGAAGGCATATTATTGATTTAAAAAGAAGTGGTAACGATTTTGAAATCAATTTAATCATAGGCATGCCGACCGCAAAAAATGACCATATGGCCTTTCTCTTATTACACAAGGAATTTGCAGGACAATTTAATGGATATTATTTACAGAACACGCCACCTGTTCATTGTAAAATTTATAGTTGGTATAAAAACGATTCTCCCGTGATTGGATTCACTGGTTCTGCAAACTACAGCCAATTCGGATTTTTTTCAGATCAACAAATAAACCAACTCACTTCTGATAATCCAGAAGAAATAAGAAGGCTTTATGACAAATTAATTAGCCGAAGTAT
>RGVD01000409.1 GCA_010027395.1 Bacteroidota bacterium | reverse complement strand
TAAGATGATTGTAAGTGCGCAAACACGTGAAGAAGCCATTATTAAAATGGAAAGAGCATTAGGTGAGTTTATTATTGAAGGGCCGGGTTTAAAAACCACGATTCCATTACAAATGCAACTAATGCAAAACGAAGACTTTAAATCTGGAAACTTCACAACTGCCTTTATGAATACCTTTGAGATTAAATAATTTAAATAAAAAAAGCTGTCTCCACATGTACTGCCCCCAAAAAGTTAGACACTATTTGGGGGCATTTTTATGGAACGAAAAGTAAAGTACAATTATGAATTCAAGCTTCGATGTATTAATGAAGTATTGAAAAAACATTCAAGCATTAGCCATGTAAAAAGTAAATACTGTATACAAGAATCATTGTTAAAGAAATGGTTAATCTATTACAAAAAATATGGGAAAGAGAGTTTAAAGCCCAGGCCAAAGACCACACGATATGCGGGTGATTTTAAATTAAGGCTAGTACTATCAATAAAAGACAATTCTCAAACCTTGACAGGTGCTTGTTTAAATTACAACATACCCAGTGTAAGCACTTTAATGAATTGGGTTCATAAATATGATACATTTGGGGCCTCAGTTTTATATGAACAAACGCTGGGAAGACCTATGAATAAAGATTTTAAAAGAGCTAAAAAAAAGTCGGACAGACCATTAACAAGAGAGGAAGAATTGCTAAAAGAGAATGAAGCATTAAGATGTGAGAACGCTTTGCTAAAAAAGTTCAATGCCTTAGTTCAGGAAAAAAAATTGCAGCAGCAGAAAAAGCCAAAGCTGTAATAGAACTAAGGCCAATATTTGATTTAGAGTTATTGCTGAATCAAACCGGTATGGCCAGAAGTAGCTACTATTATCATGAAAAAACAAGTAAGTTAAACGATAAATATAAAGTCATAAAAGAGCAGATTAAGAAGATTTATTACCATCACAAAGGTAGGTTTGGTTACAGGCGTATTACCTCAGAACTAAAAAAAATGAGTATAGAAATAAATCACAAAACAGTGCTAAGGTTAATGAAAGTAATTGGTTTAAAGAGTTTAATACGTATAAAAAAGTACAAATCATATAAAGGTGAACAAGGTAAAATAGTTCCTAATATTTTGAACAGAGAATTTAAAGCAACGCAGCCAAATAAAAAATGGGCAACAGATGTTACAGAGTTTAATGTGTCTGGGAAAAAACTATATCTCTCACCAATTATTGATCTATTTAACGGAGAAATAATTAGCTATGAACTATCAGAAAGCCCCAACTTTAAACAAGTTACTAAAATGCTCAATAAGTCTTTTAGAAAGATACCAAAGGATACTAATTTAATACTTCACTCAGATCAAGGCTGGCAATATCAAATGAAACAATATAAAATCATCGCGCAATATGATCTATATGTCTTTTGAATTAGAATCTGCCGAAGTGCATGCCTTGTGTGCGCGTTTTCCAACTATCGAACTTTCCT
>RGVD01000408.1 GCA_010027395.1 Bacteroidota bacterium | reverse complement strand
ATAGGCAAAAATGTTTTTAACCTATTTTGTATGGAAAATTTGATTTTTCGAGGTCATCTCAATAACTGATTTTAAAGCTAAAGATTACCATATATTTAGGACTTACGCATTGACAGGAACCTGATAAAATGGGTCTTTTTTTCACAAGGACGCGAACATGCTAGCCAAATCAAAACCATCCACAGCAAATTGTAATGAAGAAATTTACATCTCTTATTTGTTGAGCGAGCCACAATATACCAGCTGTACACGCCTGTCTGAAGTCATGCAAACTGTCTCACATGACAGTATTAATCGTTTTCTAGAACGTGAAAGATTTGAACCAAAGGATTTATTTGAAGAAGAAAGAGACAAAATAGAATTCATTGGTGGTATTTTGAGTGTCGATGATTCTGTTCTTGATAAGCCCTACAGTGATCCAAGTAAGGCAGCTTTTATAGATTTGTTTTGGTCAGGGAAACACAAGCGTGTCGTCAAGGGTATAAACTTAGTGACCTTATTTTATACCGATATTCATGCTATTTCTGTGCCCGTCAATTATCGTATTTGTGATAAATCATCTGGGAAAACGAAAAATGATTATTTTAGAGACATGTTATTGGAAGTTCTTTCATGGGGATTACGACCCAGCTGGATAACGGGTGACAGCTGGTATTCAAGCCTTGAAAATCTAAAATTTATTCGCGCACAAAAATTAAATTTCATGTTTGGAATTGAAAATAACCGTACCGTTTCAAAAGAGCGAGGAAAGTACATTCAAATACAAAAATTTGAGGGTTGGCCTTGTACGGATATGCAAACACTATATCGCTATTACATCATGAGCACCTATGAATTAAATAATCTTGAAAGTATAACGCCAGTAGATTTCAAGAGAGTGCATGATGCGCATTGGTCAATCGAAAGATTTCATCGGGCAATCAAACAAGTGTGCAATGTCGAACGCTTTCAGGTTCGCAATGAAAATCCCATAAGAAATCACATATTCTGCGCATTAAAAGCCTTTATTAAGCTAGAATTCATGCGATTTAACGAAAGAATTCTTCACTGGTATGAAGTAAAAAGAGCGTTGTACACAGTAACGATTCGAAAGTATATTTTCGAAAACACAAAATCTTACAGGGTTGTCAATGCGTAAGTCCTAGTTTAATATTATTCTTCTTATCACTAGCTACGGTTACACTTTGCGTTTCTCTACCACTTTTAATTGTCGCAGCTATTCAACGACCAGATCTAACATCAGCTATAATAATGCTCCTGTATGGCTTTTCCGTTTCCGTTGGATTGCACTTGATAGCCTTATTGGTGAATCTTTTTTCAGATATAAGAAAAATGTTTCCCTCAGATGCTGTAGTTGAGGCAGAGGTAAATATGAGAATGAATATTAAAACGCTGCCAGCAGAGATTAAGGGGCATATTTTAGGCTTATTAGGTTGCGCAGAAATTTCGAGAGATGCCTATACAAATCAA
>RGVD01000407.1 GCA_010027395.1 Bacteroidota bacterium | reverse complement strand
GATTTAATTCATTTGTGTTATATTTGTTATAGTATTTTTATATGATAAGTATATATGACATGTTTCCAAAACCAACGCATATTAGTTTTCTTTATAATCAATCAAGGTATTTTTCGTTTATTGTTTTTATTGTTTTTATTGTGTAACATTTCTGTTATTATTCATTATACAATATATATTTCGATTATGAGAGATTTCTATCTAAATATCATTCCTAATGTATCAAAACTATTAAATAATAAAATTGAACCGATAATAAATACATCTGATATTATAGAATAGTATGTCACATAAAAAGTGTGTTGAACCTGGTTGCAGTAATAGTGCCGCATATGGTTCCAATAATTGTAAAACCCACGGTGGTGGACAACGATGCGTTGAACCTGGATGTGGTAAAGGTGCTGCTGGCAAAACTGATAAATGTGTATCACACGGCGGTGGAAAACGATGTGTTGAACCTGGTTGTGATAAAAGTGCCGCAGGTAGAACTGATAAATGTAAAGCACACGGCGGTGGAAAACGATGCGTCGAACCTGGATGTGATAAAAGCACCCAAGGTGGAACTGATAAATGTGCTGCCCACGGCGGTGGAAAACGATGCGTTGAACCTGGTTGTGATAAAATCGCAGCAAGTGGAACCGATAAATGTATATCACACGGTGGTGGAAAACGATGCGTTGAACTTGGTTGTGGTAAAGGTGCCGCAGGTGGAACCGATAAATGTAAAGCTCACGGCGGTGGTAAGCGATGTATTGAACTTGGGTGTGACAAAAGTGCCCAGGGTAGAACCGATAAATGTAAAGCTCACGGTGGTGGAAAACGATGCGTTGAACCTATGTGTGACAAAAGCGCCCAAGGTGGAACTGATAAATGTGCTGCACATGGCGGTGGTTCACGATGCGTTGAACTTGGGTGTGACAAAAGTGCCTCATATGGAGCCGATAAATGTATCACACATGGAGGCGGTAAGCGATGTATTGAACCGGGTTGCGGTAATAGTGCTGTAGGTGGATACGATAAATGTATAGCTCATGGTGGTGGTAAGCGATGTATTGAATATGGGTGCGATAAATCTGCCAGAGGAAGAACCGATAAATGTGCTGCACACGGTGGTGGAAGACGATGCGTTGAACCTGGGTGTGGCAAAAGTGCTGTAGGTGGAACCGATAAATGTATCGCCCACGGCGGTGGAAGACGATGCCCAAATTGTATTGATTGGATAGATCATCGGTGTGTAAATCCAGAATACGACGGATACTGTGCTACTTGTTTCAAACGACTATTTCCAAATGACCCACGCAGTAAAAAAAAATACAATCATACCAAAGAACTAATGGTAAGAAACCATATCAACGAAAACTTTGATGGATTTATTCACGACACTCCATTATATACAGGTAACTGCGATTGTTCGCATCGTAGGCGCATAGACCATCGTAAACTAATAGGTAATACCATACTGGCGATTGAA